>JACPQP010000104.1 GCA_016190465.1 Chloroflexota bacterium | reverse complement strand
GGAGGAAGCTCTCCTCGCCGACCTTCGTCACCCGAACCAGGAGCGCGCCGGTCTGGTTGATTGAGCCGCCGATCACGGGATCGCCCGGCGTCTTCTCCTCGGGGATCGACTCACCGGTCACCAGGCTCTCGTCGACGCCCGAGGCGCCCTCGACCACCTCGCCGTCGACCGGGATCGACTCGCCGGGGCGGACCCGGACCAGGTCCCCGAGGCGGACCTGCTCGATGGGCACCTCCTCCTCCCGACCATCGCGGACGACCCGGGCGGTCGACGGTACGAGCGCGAGGAGCTTGCGCACGGCCTGCGAGGCTCGGGTCCGGACGAGCAGCGAGACATAGCCGGAGAGGAGGTGGTAGGTAGTGATGAAGACCGCGACGGCAAAGAAGTCGTGCAGCGGAAACGTCGGCAAGACGAGGCCGAGAGAGCCGCCGACGAGTCCGGCGAAGGCGCCGAACTCGAGCAGCACGTGCTGGTTGAGGATGCCCCGGCGGAGGCTCGCCCAGGCCATCGTCAGGACGTGCCAGCCGGGGCCGAACATGGTGATCAGGGCCAGGGTCGGCATCAACCAGACCACGTACCGGTGGACCACCGACATCGGGACCAGCCCCAGCCACATCAGGCCCATGGTACCGATCGCCACCGCGGCGAAGCTCGCCGAGAAGAGCAGATTGTCCCGCTCGCGCCGCAGCTCGGCCTCCTCCTCTTCGAAGGTGCGAACCTTGCCGGCATCGCGCACCGTGTAGCCAAGGTCGAGCAGCGTCTCCTTGAGCTGGGTCGGCGACACGCTGGCCGGGTCGTACTCGATGAGCGCCTCCTCGTGGGCGAGGTTGACGCTCGCCTCGCGCACACCCTCCATGCGTTCCAGCGCCCGGGTGATGCTCGCGACGCAGAAGGAGCAGGACATCCCGCCGATCTTGAGCTGCAGCCTCTCCGGGCCACCCCGTCGAGCAAAGGTATCTGCCTGGCTGATGCGCGCCATCTGATTGACCTCCTCTGCAATCATACACCTTTCACTTGACTGGAAAGTCAAAGTGCTTGGCCAGCGAGGCGTCCGCGCCGTCAGCGCGCTGCAGTTCCTGTGGCCAGGCCCGATCATCGGGCCGTGTGCACCCGCGTGCCCGGCTGGAACGCGGCCCAGGCGAACCAGAAATGGGTGCCGTGGACGACCGGCGTGAGGCGCTGGCCTGTCAGCGGCCCGCCGACCGCCCGACCGAAAAGCGTCCAGCGGCTGCCCGTCTCGGCGTCCACGAACTCGTCGCCGTCGGCGCGGAAGCCCAAACGCCGGCCGGCCAGCGTGGTCAGAAAGACGCCTGTCGAGCCGACATCGCGTGACTCGCTTATCTGGCTCTGGTCGAGCGCCGAGGCGGTGCCCGGGCGAAAGAAGATGACAATCGGCGTCCGGCCAACCGTATCGTGGACCACACGCCGGCTCGCCAACTCGCCGAATGGATAGGCGACATCCACCCCATCGAGCGATACCGCGACGACGCGCTCCATCGCTCGCAACCGGCCATCCGGCTTGCCCGAGAAGAGAAACGGCGACTGGTTGCTCGGGCTGTCGTAGCCGACGTAGGGGTTGGACCCGTACGCGCGATTGAAGCCGGTCTCGCGCGAGAGGACCTCGCCGTCGAACGTCTTCCGAAAGTCGCCAAACGACGACACGAGCGCGGGGAGCATGGTCAGCCTCTTCCCCGTCAGCTCGCCGATGATCGCCTCGCCGGTCGCCTGCTGCCACCACGTCTCGGTCTGCCGGTCGTACATCACCAGGTCGCTGTGTCGCAGGTTGCCGGTCGTGCCGAAGTCGAGGACCAGCGCATCGACGCGCCGGTCGAACGCAATGGCCGTGTTGCACAGCGGGCAGAAGGTGACGGTCACCGGCAGCTCGCCGATGGTGTCGTTGACGATCTCGTGCCAGATGAGGATTTGCAGCGGGTAGGCGCGGGCCACCCTCCCGGCCTCAACCACGGCGACCGGTTCGTTGTCGCGGAGCCACGTCGCGGCGGCGCTCGCGGTGACGAACTTCGGTCCGTCGATGGCCGGGATGCCATCCTTCGGTGGCCCGCCGGACTGGATCTCGTGAAGAGGGATGCTCCGCTTGCTGAAGTCGGTCCGCCAGGACCGCGTGTCGAACGGCTTTCGCTCGTCGTCCACCGGCCGCGGAGTTGGCCCCGGGGTTTCCGTCGGAGTCAGTGACCGATCCTCCGTCGTGGCGGGGAGGCCTGGCGCGGGTGCGCCGGCTGGGGACGCGGAGCAGGCGGCAATGGCCGAGCCGCCGGCCACCACACCGGCGATGAGCAGGTAACGCCGCGACACTTTTCTTGCCATCGTTGGCTCCTTGTACGCCGCGATGCTCGTCACAATCAATAACAGTCGCGCCTCTCACTCTATTCCCGTCCGCCGTGGAAAAGGTGTATCCGATGTGGCACGGATGTTGATGCGCACAAGCCTCTGGTCCGCATGGATGGCGTCCGTTGGAGGTGTGCCCTATGGCCAGTAAGGTCGCTCTCGTCATCGACGATCCCGACGTGCTCGAGATGATGCAGGCCGTCCTGAGGGACGAAGGCTACGAGACGGTCGGATGCAGCCCCTCGAGACTGGACTGCGCTCGTGAGCTTGCCTACGTTCAGCCAGATGCGATCCTGCTCGATGTTCCGCTCGGCCAGCCTGCCTTCACGGTCGACGACGCGATGACCCTGGTTGAGGCGCTCAAGGCCAACGCGGCAACGTGCGACACCCCCATCGTGATGTGTGGAACCGTCGAGCGGGCATTGGCGACCCACCGGCCGCGTCTGGATGCGCTGGAGTGCGACTTCATCGCCAAGCCCTTCGACATCTCCGAGATGCTGGGGCAGGTTGCCCGCCGGTTGCGGCCGAAGGCAGCGTAGCGACGAGTGAGGTGCGCATCTACCCCCTGAACCCCCTCGCCGACAACGGTGAGGGAGCAGACCTCTCCCCCCTTCTCCCCGCTCCCAAGGGTAGGTATCGCGGTGGGGGAAGGTGCCCGACGACTGATGAACGTTAGGAAAACAACCCGGCACATCGTCTGGCGGTGACCGGGGGACGGGGCACCCACAGGGGGGTGCCCCTATCGTAGGGGCGGCCCCCAGTGGCCGCCCCCCACGCACCCGGGTAATTAGTGAAAGTTCATCAGTCGCGGGCTACCCTTACGGAGTCGGCCTCCGCCGACTCCGGCAGCCCGCGAAGGCGGGCTTCGCAAAGGTAGCTCGCGACTTTAGTCGCCGAGCACCCTCCCCGCCGACACCTACCCCTGTAAGCCCTTTCCCCCTCCCCGTGTCGGGGAGGGGGT
>JACPQP010000103.1 GCA_016190465.1 Chloroflexota bacterium | reverse complement strand
GGGGCAGGGGGTAGGGGGGGCACCTCACCCCTTCACGCTCCCCGCCGTGATACCGCCCACCAGGTATTTCTGGAGGACGACGAACAGGACCATCACCGGCAGGCTGGCGATCACCGAGGCGGCCATCGACTGGATGAAGTGTGTGCCGCTCATCTCGACCTGGCGATACAGGTATCGGGCGACGACGCCGACCGGCAGGGTCTTGACGTCGTCGCTGATGGTGAACACGTAGACGAACAGGAACTCGTTCCACGAGTGGATGAAGGAGAAGAGCGCCGCGGCGATCAGGCCGGGGAGCGACAGGGGGAGGACGATCCGCCAGAGCACCCCGATGTGAGTGCAGCCATCCACTCGCCCCGCGTCCTCGAGCTCCACCGGCAGGCTCAGGAAGAAGCCGCGCAGCATCCACATCACGAACGGGATCGAGAAGACGAAGTGAGAGATGATCACCCCCTGGTAGGTGTCGTTCAGCTTGAACTGCACCAGGATCAGGTAGATGGGGACGATCAGCAGGACGGCCGGTATCGTGTAGATAAAGAGAAAGAGCGGCCCAACGAACCGACGGCCAGGGAACTCGAGCCGGGCGAGCGCGTAGGCGCCCAGGCTGGTGACGATCACCGTGGCCAGGGTGCTCGCCGTCGCGACGATCACGCTGTTGAACAGGAAGCGGGTGAACTTCGGGGTCTGGAGCACCAGGATGTAGCCGTCGAGCGTGATCGACGTCGGGATCAGGGAGACGAGGCTCTCGGGGAGCAGGCGCGACGCCGTGTTGACCGACCCGACCAGCAGCCAGTAGAGCGGGAAGAAGTTCACCGCGGCGGCGAGGAAGGCCAGAGCGACCGGCCAGCTCCGCAGCGTGCGACGGAGCGGCCACGGACGGGTGCGAGTGATGGCCGCCATCAGCGTTCCACCTCCCGGGAGTACGATTTGAGCCAGGCGACCGTCAGGCCGGCGAGCACGATGAACATCACGAAGCCGAGCGCGGCCGCTCGACCCAGATTCTGACCGACGAAGGCGACGTTCTGGAGCAGGACCGGCAGCACGAGGGTCGCGTCGTTCGGGCCGCCCGCGGTGAGCAGAAAGACCAGGTCGAAGTCGTTGAACGTCCAGATGGTCCGGAGGAGTACAACCATCGAGATGACGAAGCGCAGCCCGGGGAGGGTGATGTGCCAGAACTCCTGCCAGCGGTTGGCCCCGTCGACCTTGGCGGCCTCCCGGAGCTCGTTTGGGATCGTCTGGAGGCCGGCCAGCAGCACCAGGACGACCCAGGGGAGGCGCTTCCAGACGGTGACGACGATGACGCCGATCATCGCCAATCGGGGATTGCCGAGGATCGAGACACCCTCGCGGGCCAGGCCGATCGCGACCAGGAAGTGGTTGAAGCTCCCGAACTGCGGGTGGAGGATCCATTGCCAGGCGAAAGCCGCGACGAAGGTGGGCACGACCCACGGCATAATGAAAGACCACCGGACGATGAATCGTCCACGGTAGTCGAGGTTCAGCAGGCTGGCGATCCCCAGACCAAGCATCAGCTCGATGCCGACGGTGCCGACAACCAGCACGACCGAGTTCGTGAGCGCCTTCCAGAAAAGCTCGTACTGGGCCAGCCAGATGAAGTTGTCCAGCCCCACGAATGGCGTGCCGCGGTCAGGCCGGGCCAGGTTCTGGTAGAAGAAGCTGAGTCGCAGGGTGTCGACCAGCGGGTACAGGAGCAGGAACGCGACGCTGACCACGGCGGGGAGCATGAGCAGGATGCCCAGCAAGCTCTCGCTGGTTTTCAGCCGCGGGCGGAAGCGACTCGCCAGCAGGGGACGGGCCTCACCCCCCTTCCCCCCTCCCCGCGTCGGGGAGGGGGGCGACGGAGCTCGGCCCGCCAGCCTGGTTCGGTCTGCGCTCTGTTGCATCTGCTTGCCCTACATCTTCAGATCCAGGTTGTCCTTCATGATGCGCTCGGTCTCCTTCTGGGCCCAGGCCGCGGCCGCCTCGGCGGTCTGCCCCTCCTGGATCACCCTGCCAACCATCTTGCTAAGGATGTCCTCGGCGACGAAGGGCCCGGCCATCGGGTTGGGACCAAAGTGCTGGGCCGTCCAGACGCCGTTTTTCGACGCCTCGACCCCCGCCTTCATCGGCTCGACGAACGGCTTGACAATCGGCGCGTTCCAGAAGTTGTCGTCCTCGTAGACCGTCTTGATGATCGGGATCCAGCCAACCACCGTCGTCTTCATGTACTCCACGAACAGCTTCGGCTGGAGCAGCGTCTTGATAAAGGTGCCGGTCCGGTCCCGGTTGCGGGGATTCATGATGCTGAACGACGCCGCCGAGTAGTAGCCTCCCCGGTCGCCCTTCACGATGGGGAAGGAGAACCCGGCGAACTGGGACGCGCGAGCCGGCGAGTCGCTGTGGATGACGTACGCCATCGAGACCGAGGTCGACATGTGCGCGGCTCGGTCCTTCAGGAACTCGAGACGGGCCATGTCCTCGTTGAGCTCGAGGAACGCCGGAACCGAGGACTCGCTCATCTGTTTGACCATCTTCAAGGCATTCGCGGTCTCGGCTCGCCCGATCGCCGCGTTGCCCTTCTCGTCGAAGACGTACGCGTCGTTGATCCCCATCATGCTGACGATGACCTTCGGGTCGCCGGCCTTGTGATACGAGGCGAAGCCGTAGCGCTTGGGCGGATCGTGCAGCGCCTTCGCGTTGGCCCAGAGCTCCTCCCAGGTCTTGGGGACCTTCAGGCCCTTCTCCTGGTACCAGTCCTTGCGATACCAGATGACGTGGGGCCAGGAGAACCAGGGGGCCCCGTAGGCCTTCCCCTTCCAGGTCACGTAGCGGACGCTGGATGCGTCCCAGACGCTCCGACCAATCGTGTCGAGCACGTCGTCCATGGGGACAGTGATGCCCTGAGCGCCCCAGGCCGTGGGCAGCTCGCCGCGCAGCTCCATGAAGTCCGGGTGCGTCTTGGCCGCGAAGGACGCCATCACCTTCGGGCGGATCTCCGAGCTGGAGATCGTGACGAGGTTGACCTTGAGACCGCTAGCCTCTTCGGCCGACTTGAACCACTTGTCCTGTGACTTGACGGCCGCCTCGCGGGTCTCGTACATCCAGTACTCCAGCTCGACCGATGCCTTCTGCGGCGCCGCCGTCGCCGCGGGCGCTGGCGCCGACTGCGCCGGCTTCGACTCGACTGCCGGCTTGGCCGGCTCTGGCGCGGCCGGCTGGCCACCGCAGGCCGCGAGAATTGGGCTGATGACGCCGAGACTGGCCAACGCCAGCCCCCCGCGCACCAGGCCCCGCCGCGTGATCCGTGCCCCACTCGTCTGACGGTTCAATGACACGCTCCGCTCCCTCCCATAGACAACGATCGAATCGGAACGCCGGCCGGGCGCCCGTGTTCCACCACTGTGCCGGGACGGAGAAACGCCAAACCAGCGCGGACAGCGCGCGCCCCTCAGTCCCTCGCCCACGGCGCAGTATACGACATTCGTTGGGAAGCACACAAGAGGGATAGAGAACCATTGAACCCGAGCAACATGGGTGGTGCTCGCTACCCCGGATGCCCGCACGCCAGTCGCCGGCCGGGTGCGCGACGGTACGCCCTCACCCCAACCCCTCTCCCGCGGGCTCACAGGGGTAGGCATCGCGGCGGGGCGCGGGTGCCCGGCGACTAAAGTCGCGGGCTACCGTTACGAAGTCGGCCTGCGCCGACT
>JACPQP010000108.1 GCA_016190465.1 Chloroflexota bacterium | reverse complement strand
AGCCGGGCAGTGGCCTCGCTGCCCGCTACCGTGCTGCGCGAAGGGAAAATGCTGTATGCGGCCTGAGGCAGTGCGAGAAGCACGGGAATGGCTGGTTCGCCGCGCCGACAACCTTCGTAATGGCAAGTCCTCCTGCGCGATGCTACCCTCCGTTCGCCGGCCGACCATCGGCCTGCACGGCCTGGGTGGCGTGGTCGATCATCGGCCGCAGCAGGTTGGTGAACTCCAGCGGCAGCAGCAGCTTGGTCGCCGGTGAGTTGCCGAGCCCCTTGAGCGCCTCGAGGTATTGAAGCCCGATCGTCTTGCTGTCCAGCCCGCTGGCGACGTCGGAGATCGCCCGCAACGCCAGCGCGTAGCCTTCGGCCCGGAGCGACTGCGCCTGGCGCTCGCCCTCGGCCCGCAGGATCGTCGCCTGGCGCTCCCCCTCGGCCCGCAGGATCGCCGACTGCTTGTCCCCTTCGGCGACCAGGATGGTCGCCTCGCGCTTTCCGTCCGACTCGGTCACCATAGCGCGCCGGTTCCGCTCGGCGGACATCTGGCGGTTCATCGCGTCCTGGATCTCCCGGGGCGGCACGATCTCCCGGATCTCGACGGTCGTGACCTTGACCCCCCACCGCTCGGTCACCTCGTCCAGCTTCAGGCGCAGCACCTGGTTGATCTGTTCTCGTCGGGCCAGCACGTCGTCGAGCAGGATGTCGCCGATGACCGCGCGGAGCGTCGTCGTCGCGATGCCCTGGGAGGCCCCGGCGAAGTTCGCGACCTGGATCACCGAGCGCGACGGCTCGGTCACCTTCCAGTAGATGAGGAAGTCGATCCCGATGGGCGCGTTGTCCTTCGTGATGCACGTCTGGTGCGGGATCTGGAGGAACTGCTCGCGCAGGTCGACCCAGACGACCCGGTCGACGATGGGGATGAGCACCTGAAAGCCGGGCCCTCGGCTCCCGATGCTCTTCCCCAGGCGGAAGACGACCAGCCGCTGGTACTCGCGCACCACGTAGACGGCGTTGAAGGCGAGAACGACCACCGTGAGCAGCGCGACGACGATGACGATCAACGAGCTGAGCAGGGATGAACTCATGTGGTTGCCTCCTCCTTTGGATCATGGTCTTTGGGTGTCAGGTGTCGGGGGTCAGTTGTCGGGGGTCGGGGGTCGGAACTTACGGGGTCGGGAAACGTCGCGCCGGCCCCCGACGGGGCGAGACGGCGACGGGGCGATGGGGCGACCTCACCCCCCCTCTTTTCGATCGGGGCAAGCTCTGGCCCGCCGTTCCCGAGTGGGTCGTTCCTGAGGGGGGCGAGCGCGGCGAGGGGGGACGGGATGACCTCACCCCCTGGCCGTTTCGCCCCGTCGGGGGCCGGGGCACGAGGTCGCACCCGAAGGTGCAATCCCTCCCGCGCGACGACGTCGACGACCTCGCCCGCTCGGACGGACTCCGACTCCGCCCACGCGGACCAGTCCTCGTCGTCCAGGCGGACGATCCCACCGGGGGCCAGATCGGTGACCGCGATGGCGACGCTCCCCGCGCCGGGTACGGCCCACATTGCCGAGCCAGCGTGGCGCAAGCGCAGGCTCGCCCGGACGACGATCAGAAAGTACACGACGAACAGCACTGCCACCCCGCCCACCAGCGCCGGGCTGACCGCCAATGGCCCCGGCCGCCACGGCCCCGCGTCGAGGGGGCTGAAGAGCAGCAGGCCGCCCAGCACGAACGCAACCACGCCGGCGACCGAGAGGACGCCGTGGGTGGTGACATGGATGTCGACTATGAAGAGCGCGAAGGCCAGCAGCAGGAGCAGCACTCCACCACCGTTGACCGGCAGACTGCCGAGCGCCACCAGCGCCAGCAAGATGGCGATCACGCCCGAGAGGCCAGGGATCAGCGCTCCCGGGTGGTAGAACTCGGCGAGGAGGCCGAGGATGCCGAGGTTCAGGAGGATGAAGGCGACGTTCGGGTTGAGCAAGGCGTGCAGGAGGAGCTCGGCGACGCTCATCTCGGCCGCCAGGCGGGGCGCGTCCCGGGTCGCGAGCGTGCGCGGGCCGGCGCTGGTCTGGATGACCCGGCCGTCGGCCTGGTCGAGGAGGTCGTCGAGGTCGCGGGCAACGAGATCGATCACTCCCTCAGCCAGCGCCTCGGTCTCCGTTGCCGAGATGCTATCGCGGACGGCGCGGTCGGCCCAGCCAGCGTTTCGCCCGCGCTGGCCAGCCAGGGCGCGCGCCAGGGCCGCGGCGTCGTTGGCGACCTTGCCGGCCATGACCGGGTCGTCCTGGCCGCCGCCCAGAGAGACGGGGTGGGCCGCGCCGATATTCGTGCCCGGCGCCATCGCCGCGACGTGGGCGGCGAGCGTCAGGAACACCCCGGCCGAGGCCGCCCGCGCGCCAGGCGGGGACACGTAGATGACCACCGGCACCGTCGCACCAAGCATCCGCTGCGTCATCGTCCGCATCGCGGAGTCGAGCCCACCGGGCGTGTCCAGAAGGATGACGAGCGCGGTGGCGTTGGCCCGTTCAGCCTGCTCGACAACACGAGTGACGTACTGCGCCGCGATCGGATCGACGACCCCCTCCAATCGTGCCACGTGGACCGCGGGGTGGTCGTCAGCGTCAGCCCGTGCCGACGACAGGGAGGTGGAGTCGCCCGCGTCTCCGGCGAGGGGTTCGCGGGCGCGGGTATCCGACGCGAGCAGCGAGAGGGCAAGCAGAAGCGCCAGGATGACGCCCGGAACAACTCGCCTTGCCATGAAGATCGCCACCTCGAGCGGGCTGCTGGGGCCGTCCCTCACCCCCTGCCCGCCGTTCCTGAGCCGGGTCCCACCCGGGGGAGAGGGGAGGACGGCCCTCACCCCCTGCCCGCCGTCCCTGAGTCGGTCCCAATGCGGGGAGAGGGGAAGGCCGCCCTCCTTTCCCCCTGGCTGGGGCAGGGCGGGAGAGCGGTCCGCCTGCGCGGCAAAAAGACCGTACCGCGAAGCCGGCCAGAGTTCCTGGCTGACTGCCCAGAGCCGGATCCTGCGCCAAAGACCATGACCCACATGATGCAGAACGCGGTGGTGCGAGCAGCATGGTAGGCCGATCCGGGTGCGACGTCAAGGGGCGGCAAGCGGCAAGCCCCAAAATCCTTGACTCCCTTCGTCGCCGGGTCTTACCATGAGGGTGAGCAGTGGCTCCAGGCGTGGCCAGGAAGGTTCCTGCCCTTCCTGGCCCGAAGCTCACCGGAGTAGGAGTCGCGGTGCGGTAGGGGGTGCGATGTCCTCAAGGCCATCAGGGGCTTCTCTCAAGCCTCTCGTCTTCGAGGCCCGGGGCCACCTCGCGATGTCGCCGGAGGCGCTCTGGCCGCTGGTCGCCGATACTGCCCGGTTGAACCGGGCGATTGGCCTGCCACCTGTCCACTACAATGGCTCCCCGGCCAAAGCCGGCGGTGTCGCCCGAGCGGAGTACCGCTTCTGGGGCATCCCGTTCGTTCGATGGAACGAGCACCTGTTCGAGATCGATGCCCCCCGCCGCTACGCCGTTCGCCGGGTCTTCCACTGGGGGCCGATCGCCGCGGCTTACGGTGGCGTCGAGCTGACGCGGGATGTCGAGGGGACTGACCTGCGCGTCTTTGCCGAGCTGACGCCGCGTTACGCGCTGGGTGTCCCGGTGGCTCGGCTCATCGGCTCGCGGCTCGTCGAGCGCATCTATCGCCAGTGTCGCGTCTTCGAGCAGTACAACGCGGGCCAGCGCCCGACGCCTTTTCCCCAGCTCTCGCCGGGCGAGAGCGCCAACGATCGCCTCCAGGCGCTCGCCGCCGAGCTGGCCACGGTCGTGCCCAACGCCGCGCTGGTCGAGCGCATCCGTCTGCACCTGACCGCGGCACCCGACGAAGACGTCGCCCATATGCGCGTCTACGAGCTCGCCGACCGCTGGGGATTCGACCGGCGGGAGACGCTGATCGCGTTTCTCCACGCCACAACCGTCGGACTGACCACGATGAGCTGGGAGGTTCTCTGCCCGAATTGTCGGGTCAGCAAGGCGGCGTACTCCTCGCTGCGCGAGCTACGCGAACAGGCTCACTGCGACGTCTGCAACGCCGTCTTCGATGCCAGCTTCGATCGCCTGGTCGAGGTGCGCTTCGCCGTCGCACCCGCCATCCGCCAGGTGGAGGTCCATCCCTTCTGCCTCGGCGGGCCGATGAATGCCCCGCACGTCGTCGCCCAGACGAGGATCGAGCCAGGGACGACCCAGGTGTGGAGTGGCTGGCTGACCCCCGGCGAGTACCGGCTGCGGACCTCACCCCCCGTCCCCATAGGCGCTAACTCATGGTCACCTGGGGGCGAGGGCGCGGACCTCTCCCCCCTTCCCGCCGTTCCTGAGCCGGGCCCGACGCGGGGAGGGGGATGGCGGCTCCCCCTCTCCGCGCCCGCCCCCATCAGGAACGATCCACTCAGGAACGGCGGGCAAGGGGTGAGGT
>JACPQP010000107.1 GCA_016190465.1 Chloroflexota bacterium | reverse complement strand
CTCCCCGGGTGGGAGAGGGGGTTGGGGGAGAGGGGGAAGCCCAGCGGAGGGGGAAGCGGCCGAGGGAATCGCGCTACCTGGCGATCCCGATCGTGTTCGTACCCCCGAGCGAGCCGAGCTTGTTCAGGAAGAGTGTCCGCTCGACCGCCGACGGCAGGCTGGTGGTTACCCGTGCCGAGACCGGGCTGTCGGGGATGATCTGGTCCACGGTGATGCTCAGCTTGCGCGTGGGGCCGATGGTGAAGTCTCGGCCAATCACCTGGCCGCCGGGCAGCTCGAAGTCGACGTGGACGTTCATCACCGCCGCGTGCGGGTTCAGGATGGCGATCACCTCGGTGAACGGCGCCTGCGTCGAGCCCTCGGCCAGGTTCCACTCGCTCTTCAGCTCGCTCGCCCCCTGAGTCGCGTGGGCGCCGCGCGGCTCGACGCCGAAGAACATCGACCGCTCGGCGATGATCGGCGCGGTCGCCTCGACCCGGATCCCGAACGACGCGTTGAGCAGCACCTGGTTGAGGAACACGCTCTGGCGGCTCGTCGGTGGGAGCACCGGGGCCAGGGTGACCGTGTTGCCGTTCTCCTGGAACAGCGTGATCGTCGCGACCACACTGACCGGGTTGGGGTTCTGGAGCAGCAGCCAGGAGTCGAAGGCGGTCGGCGATTGGGTGGTGTTGCCCTCGGCGAAGAACCAGGCAGGGCTCGGGCCGTTGACGCCCGAGACCCCCGTGGCCGCGTTGCCGGGGAACCGGAACATCGCCCGCTCGGCGATGATGGGCAGGTCACTGTCGATCCGCGACGAGAAGGCCTCGTTCGGCAGCACCTGATTCACGAAGATGCTGGTCCGCGAGTTGGGTGGGAGCGATAGGATCTGGACCTGTGGCGCCGCCGCGACCCGAAGATAGGTGATGGTCGCAGTCGCCGGCTGGTTGTTCGGGTTCTGAAGGAGCAGCCAGGTGTGGAAGGGGTTCTGCGTTGAGCCTTCGGCAAAGAGCCAGGTGCGGTTCGGCCCGGGGATCCCGGTGACGGCGTGCCCGTCGAAACTGACGAACATCGCTCGCTCGGCGAAGACCTGCTGATTGGCGTCGATGCGGGTCGAGAAGGGAACGTTGGGGATGACCTGGTTGGCGAACAGGCTGAAGCGGGAGGTAGGACCGACGACGAAGTCACGGGTCTGAGTACCCCCGCCGGGAAACTGGAACGTGAACCGGACGGTCGCCGCCGCGGCAGTGGGGTTCTGGATGAGGAACCAGGTGTCGAACGGTGGTTGGGTCGAGCCCTCGGCGAAGAACCAGCTCACGACCGGTGTGAACGGCAGCGGCGCCGGGGCAAAGCTGAACACCCAGGCGCCGTCGTTCGTGCCGGCGTACAGCGTCTGCGGGGTCGCCCGATCGATGGCCAGCTCGTTGACGTTTCGGTTGCCGAGCGTGCCGTCGAGCAGGGACAGGTTCACGCCATCGGTGGTCCGAAAGACGCCGCTGCCGTTGGTCCCGACGAAGAGCTCCGCCGGGTTGAGCGGATTGACCAGCAGGTCGCTCGGGTCGATGGCGCCGACGTTGGTGCCGACCTGCCCCCAGGAGACGCCACCGTTGGTGCTGCGAAACAGCCCACCCAGTCCGCCGAAGAAGGCGACGCTGTCGGTGGCGAAGGCGACGTCGAAGACCGGCGCCTGCCCCCCGAGCACCAGCGTCCAGCTCGCGCCACCGTCGGTCGTCCGGAAGACCTGGCCGGTCCCGCCCTCGGTGTTGCCGACCGCCAGCACGACGTTGGCATTCGTGGGGCTGACCGCGACACCGCGAATCTCGGTGCCAAGGATCGGGCTCCCGGCCGGCGCCAGGCGCACCCACGTTACGCCGCCATCGTTCGATCGGAAGACGGGCCCGGAGCCACCCGCGTAGACGATCTGCGGGTTCTGGGGCGACCGGGCGAACGACGCCACGAACGCCGGGACGAGCGTTCCGGTCCAGGTGGCGCCACGGTTCGTCGTCCGAAACACACCCGCGTCGGGCTCTCCGACGAGCGAACCCCGGCCGCTCCCGGCGAGGACGACGGCCGGGTTGGTGGGATCGACCGAGAAGGCGTTCACGAACAGGTTGCCGAGACCGGTGTTGATCGCCTGCCAGGTGAGTCCACCGTCGGTCGTGCGAAAGGCCCCATTGCCGAACCCCCCGGCGAATACGATGAACGGGTTGGTCGGGTCGACGTCCAGCGCGGTGACGCGCACGCCGTCGAGATCGCGCCTGGTCCAGGCCTGGTTCCCGGCCTGGCCGGGCGCCGGCCAGAGCGCGAGGGCGAGGGCGACGATCAGCAAAGCGATCGGCCCACCCAGGACGCGCCGGACGGCACGTCTTCCGGGGATGAAGGTCATCTCTTCCACGTTGCCTCTCCTTCTTTTTCTTTTCGCCAGAGAACGCCTGGCCATACCTTCACTACGGCACCTGGAGCGTGTGGGTCTGTCCCACACGGCCGAGGTGGCGGCGAGCGTGGGGACAGAGCATTGCTGGCGGTGGTCGCATCGGGCAAGGAGAGTTGGTCGGTGTGTGGGATGGTGAGTTGCGGTAGCGTCGATCCAGCCAGCACGCGAAGCGCCTTGCCTCCCGCGCGCCGCAAGAACGATGCCACAGGCAGCGTCAATCGCCCGGGCGGTTGGGCCGTTCAACCTCCGGCGCAATACTTGACTCTGGCCGCCTGGCCAGTAGAATATGAGTAAACAAATCGGTTTTCTCCAGTATGGTCGGGTGAGACCGGGGAAGAGGTGAAGAGATGGACCGCACCGCGCTCCGCTTCAATCAGGGGAGCATCATCGCGCTGATCGTCGCGGGATACCTGTTCGACAGCGCGATTCCCGTGGCCTTCACCGCGGCGGTGTTGCTCGTCGGAACCATCTGGCCCGCGGGCGGGCTGTTCAAGCAACTGTACGTGCAGGCGCTGCGTCCAGTCGGTCTACTCCGCCCCGACCGGACCGCCGAGGACCCGGCTCCCCACCTCTTCGCGCAGGGCGTCGGGGCGGTGTGCCTGGTGATGGCCACCGGGTTGTTCGCCACGGGTCTGCTCGACGCGGCGTGGTCGCTGGCCGGCCTCGTGGCCGCGCTCGCGGGGATCAACCTCGTTTTCGGCTTCTGCGTGGGGTGCTTCCTGTACTTCCAGCTCGCCCGTCTCGGGGTGGTGCGCGGCGCACCGCAGGCGAGCTGAGATGCGTCGGGCAGGGCTCCCCCTCTCCCCCTGCCCGCCGTTCCTGAGCCAGGTCCCACCAGGGG
>JACPQP010000097.1 GCA_016190465.1 Chloroflexota bacterium | reverse complement strand
TCGTCCTCGTCGGCCTGGCGGGGTTGGCCTGCGGGCGCGGCGAGCCGACCGCGAGCGCGGTCGGCGCGAGCCCGGGCCCGCCAACGGCCGCGGCGACGCCAACCTGGGCTCCGGCGCGGGTTGGCTCACCGGCGAGTGTGGCAAAGCCGACCCTCCCGGTTGAGTTGATCGCGGCGGCGACGCGCATCGCCCGCGAAGACTTCTACCCGGGTTGCCCGTCACCGAGCGGGACTAAGTCTGAGGACGACTGCGCCGCCGCGCTCCTCGCCCGTGACCACCTCGCGGCGCGGCTTCGCCTCGCGCCGGCCGCCGTGCACTTCCTCCGGCACGAAGAGCTGCCGGCCACGCGCGGGAC
Source organism: Chloroflexota bacterium (assembly GCA_016190465.1). Lineage (GTDB taxonomy): Bacteria > Chloroflexota > UBA6077 > FW602-bin22 > JACPQP01 > JACPQP01. The sequence continues at coordinate 7,396 of JACPQP010000097.1, read as the reverse complement.
GCGCATCTACCGCGTGGTGCTGCTCGCCGATGCCCGGGAGTATCGGTATCGCGTCTGGCAAGATGCGGCTGGCCGTTGGCAGGGCGATGAGGAGATCACATCCCCTTCAGCCACACCTGAGACGGCGCCCCCGGCGAAGGCGGAGCTGCCGCCGGACACCGTGGCGGCAGCGAATCGGTTGCGACGGCTCATCGGGGCGCTGGCCGGGCCGGTACTGGTCGACCGCCACGCCGAGGTCACCGAGGCCTTTGCCGCTGCGCTCCGGTCGTTCGTCGCCGCCGACGGCGACGGGGATGCGGAGTCGCGCGCCGCGCTCCAGAATGAGCTTACCGTGCTGGCAACCAGCCCGCCGACCATCCTGACGACCAGCGCGGTGGGCGACCCACGACGATCTATCGTCGCCTCGCTCGGCCTCTCCAGCGTGCCGGTGCTGGTCGCCGAGCGGGTCGGCAACCAGGTCTGGGTGATGGAGGTGCCCCCGGGGCGGCCCGATGCCAGCACGATCGCCCGGATCCAGGCCGTCGCCGACCTCACTGGCGACCGCAGCGCCGAGGTCGTCATCACCTGGACGACCCAGGGCGCGAGCGCGGCGCCGGTCCGCATCCTGGTGCTCGGCTGGACCGAGGCCGGGTTGCGGGCGCAGTTCGACCAGACGATCAGCAACTGGGCCGGCCCGGCTTCGTGGCAACTCACCCCGCCCAACAGGATCACCATCTCCTGTCTGGCGTTTGGCGTCTACGATCACAAGCTGCTCACCCATCCCCAGCAACGCCAGTTCTGGGCCTGGGATGGCAAGCAGTTCGTTCTTCGCGAGCAGCAGACCGATACCCCGACGATTCGCCGCCAGATGGTCAACCTGGCCGAGGCCGCGTTCACCGCCGGTCGGTTCGACCAGGCAGCGGACTGGTTTCGCGGCGCAGCCGAGTTCATTGGTCTGGCCGACGAGCCGAACATGCCGGTCGACTGGCGGGGCTACAGCCGCTTCCGACGAGGGCAGCTCTTCGCCCTGCAAGGGAAGCGCGCCGTCGCCATCACCGAGCTAAAGCAGGCCGAAATGGCCGAGGAGCCACTGCGAGGGCTGGCGAAGGCATTTCGGGCCACCTACGAGGCCAGGGGTGTCGCCGCCGCGTTCGCCGCCATCCAGACGAGTGACTACCCCGGGCGCGTCTTCCGGGAGACCGCCGGCAACCTGGCCTGGCCCATCGACGCGGAAACCCTTGGCGCTCTGGGCTGGGGGCTCGCCGCGATCCACGATCGGCTGCCCGCGGGAACGGCGCCGACCGCCGCGAACGTCGCTCAGGCGGCGAAGCAGGCGGGATTGACGGTCGTCGATCCAACCGTCGTCGACCTCGACGGAGACGGCAACCCGGAGGTGGCAGCCATCCTCCCGTTTGGCGAGCGTGAACGGTCCCTGTGGCTGCTGCACCGGCGGGGCGACGAGTGGCTCCCCCGACGAGTGCTCCGGGACGCGTCGGCGATCACCGGCGCGTCCGAGATGCCCAACAAGCGACACGCAATCCAGGTACGACCGGTTGGCCCGCGAGATGGGAGCGAGCGGCCGCCCGACGCCGGCCCACTCGTCGGCTGGGATGGCAAGCAACCCGTGCGCTACCAGAACGGAACTGCGCAACCACTCCCCCCGGTGCTCTTCGGCGACCAGTGTCAGGTAGCCGAGGACCTCCCGCTGCCGCCGACTTCAAAGCCCCAGAACCCGTGACGGAGCGTGGGGCGACGGGGGGAGCGGGCTGTCAACTGACAGTTCCTCATGCCCCTTCGGGGCACCACCGCCGATGAAATACGACGCCGCCGATAGCAGACTGACGGGCGGCAGCGTATTTCAGATCAGCCCCGTCGGGTCACGCCCCGTCGCCCCGCGGGCCTTGCGCCGGGCCGTGGTCTGCCCTACAATCCCGGCCGATGAACGCGTCGATGCGCCTCGCTCCCCGCCCCATCGTCTACGACTCGGCCGCACCGGATGGCGGTCTGCCCACCTGGTGCGCTCGGGTCTGGGCCGCTCGTGAGCTGGTCTGGGTGCTCGCCCAGCGCGACGTGAAGGCCCGGTATCGCCAGTCGATCCTCGGCATCTACTGGACCGTCCTCAACCCGCTGGCGACCGCGGCCGTCTTCACCGTCGTCTTCTCATTCGTCGTGCGCGTGCCGACCGGCGGCACCCCCTACCCGGTCTTCGTGCTCTGCGGCTTGCTCGCCTGGAACTTCTTCGCGAACTCGCTCGCCAGCGCCACCGGCAGTCTGGTCGGGCTGTCCGCGCTCGTCGCCAAGGTGAGCTTCCCTCGCGAGGCGCTCCCGGTCGCCGCCGTCGTCGCCCGCCTGGTCGATCTCGGCTGCGCCCTGCTCGTGCTGCACGTGGTGATGCTCGCCTGGGGTTTGCCCCCACGCTGGACTCTCCTGCTCGTGCCGTTCATCCTGGCCATCGAGGGCGCGCTGGTTACCGGGCTCGGCCTGCTCGCCGCGGCGGGCAACCTCTTCTACCGCGACGTTGGCCAGTTGCTCTCGATCGTCCTTTCGCTCTGGATGTTCCTGACGCCGGTCCTCTACCCCTCCGAGCTGATCCCGCCACACCTGCGCCCGCTCTTCCTTCTTAACCCCCTGGTCCCGATCGTCGACGCGCTCCGGCGGACGATCCTGGTGGGACAGCTCCCGGACGGGCCGGAGCTCGTCCTGGCCGCTGCGCTCTCGCTCGTCACCCTGATCGGTGGCTACGCGCTGTTCAAGCGTCTCGAGCCCCTGTTCGCGGAGACCGCGTGAGACGGCCGGAGACACTTCGCCGCGGGGTGACGAAACCGCAGATGAACGCAGATGAGTGAGCGTCCTGGATCCACGCGAGCCGATGGCCCGGCCATCGAGCTCGCCGACGTCTGGCGACGGTTCTGGGTGCAACACGACCAGCCGCGCAGCCTGCTGGACATGCTCCGGGGTCGGCCCCACGGTCGGACCGAGGACGAGTTCTGGGCCCTGCGTGGTGTGTCGTGGACGGTGGCGGCAGGCGACACCGTCGGGTTGATCGGAGCCAACGGCTCGGGGAAGAGTACGACGCTCAAGCTGCTGACCGGCATCATGCGGCCGACCCGGGGCCGAGTGATCGTCCGGGGCCAGGTCTCGGCGCTGATCGAGCTGGGCGCGGGCTTTCATCCCGACTTCTCCGGCCGCGACAACGTCTTCCTCAACGGCGCGCTGCTCGGTCTCAGCCAGGCGGACCTGCGCCGCAGATTCGCTCAGATCGTCGCCTTCGCCGAACTGGAGCCGTTCATCGACGTGCCGGTGAAGCGGTACTCGTCCGGGATGTACATGCGCCTCGCCTTCGCGATCGCGGCGCACGCCGAGCCCGACGTCCTGCTGGTCGACGAAGTGCTGGCGGTTGGCGATGAGGCGTTCCAGCGGCGCTGTCTCGACCGACTGAGGGAGCTGAAACAGGGAGGCGTCACCGCCATCTACGTCTCCCACGCGCTCGACACGGTGCGCGCGCTGTGTGACCGCGTCATCTGGCTTGATCGGGGCACGGTCCGCTACGTCGGCCCGGTCGAGGCGGGGATCGCCGCCTATCGCGCCTCGTTTGTGGCCGACGGGCCTCGATTGTGACGGGGGTCAGGATGGTGGACGCCCTCACCCCAGCCTTCTCCCAGGGGGGCCCTCACCCCCGTCCCCTCTCCCAGCGGGAGAGGGGGGGCCCTCACCCCCATCCCCTCTCCCACAGGGAGAGGGGGGAGAGGAGGGGGCCTGACCTCTCGATCGTGATCCCCAGCTGTAACGCGGCCCACCTGCTCGCGGACTGTCTGCCCAGCATCCCGCCGGCGCTCGCGTAGGGGGGAACACTCACCGCCGAGGTGATCGTCGTCGACAACGCGTCGACGGATGGGACGCCGGACGTGGTGCGGTCCTGGATCGCCGTGGTGGGACGGGACGAGAGCGCCCGTGAAGATCGCGGCGGAGCAACCCCACGAATAGCCCGGATGGACTGTTCGTCCGGCTACCCCGCCGGGGACTCGCCAGGGAATGATCTGGCCCCCCGCGACGCTGCCTCCGGACAGCCGCTCATCGCGGCACACCTTGTCGCCAACGCGCAGAACGTCGGTTTCGCCGCGGCGGTCAACCAGGGCATCGCCGTCGCCCGCGGTGAGTACGTCCTCCTGCTCAACCACGATACTGTGCTGCCGCCCGGTGGGCTGGCGGTGCTGGTCGCCTGGCTCGACGCCTACCCCGCGGTCGGCGCGATCGGTCCGGCGCTCGTCAGCGAAGACGGCCAGCCCCAGCCCTTCTCCTACGGCGCCGATCCTGCGCTGGGATACCTGATCGTCCGAGGCGTCTGGGCGCTGCTGGTGGGCCGGGCGCTTCACGATTGGGCCGGCGGCGCACCGCGTCCGGTGGATTGGGTCAGTGGCGCCGCCATGCTGCTCCGGCGCGCCGCTCTGACCGCGGTTGGTGGGCTGGACGAGACGTTCTTCATGTACTTCGAGGACAACGACCTGTGCCGACGGCTTCGCGCCGCCGGTTGGTGGGTGTGGTGGGTCCCGACGGTGCGCGTCGTCCACCGGAGTCGCGCCGACCGCGCCGATGCCCGCCGTCGAGCCGACTACTATCGGAGTCTCCACCGCTTCTACCAGAAGCACTACGGCCCCCTCGCCACCGGACTGCTCGCGGTGGCGCTGGCCATCTCCCGACAGTTGCGCTGAGCGCCTCCCCGTCCCCGCGTCAGAGAGGGTGCTAGAGCGGGGAGCAGTGACGTTGAGCAAGCGCTAGGGGGTGAGGTCAGACCCGACCACGACGTCGTCCAGCGCGACGTGGTCGCCCGCGCTCCCCGACTCATCGCTCACCGTCAGCCGCTCGCCCGTGGCGAGGTCGTACATACCGACGATCAGGCAGTAGCGACCGGGAGGCATACTCGCCGGGAGGGTCAGCGGGTGACGGTCCAGGACACGCTCGCCCGGAACCCACGTGTCGGTGGGGCGCCTCCCTTCCTGGGGATAGCCGTCGTGTTGCGCCCACACGGGAGTGCGCGTGGCCGGGTTCTCCTGGTCGCCGACGAGCTGAACGAACACCGTGTACCGGTGCTCGGTCGCGGCCTCGTCGCGCCAGTGGAGCTGCACAGTCAGCGCCGCCCCCGGGCGCAGGTGCAACGAATCCGCCGCCGAATCGGACGCCAGATCGTACCCGACGAGTCTGAAGAACGGCCCGACCCTCGCGTCGCGCTCCACGCTAGGCGTTGGTGACCGCTCCGGAGCTGAGGGCCTGACGTCGATCACTCCCAGACGAACGGCACGTCGGCCGCCCCCGAGCACTGGCATCGCCTCGCCGGAGTCACGATCGACGACCTCGATCTCCAGCGGATAGCGTCCCGGCGGGAGGGCGGCCGGCACCGAGAGGGGGTAATCGGCGCGGTGAGTGCCGACGAGCCGATCGAGCGAGATCCCCGGGCGGATCGGCAACCGGCGGATCTGGAGGTCACGGTCCCGGTCGCGCAGGCGGAGACGCAGGTCGCAGCAGTCCTGGAGCGACCCCTCGGCACGCCAGAAGAGTGCTAGGGGGATCGTCTCGCCCGCGATGGCGTCCCGGAGGGGCTGGTCGTATCCGACCAGCAGCAGTTCCCGGCCGGCAAGCAGGAAGGTGACGTCGCGTGGCACGTCCGGGAGCAGCGTCGTCTGTCCACGCAGATCCCGGTCGGTCGTCGTCGTGTAGAGGGCAACCTTTCGGTGGGGCAGGCTCAGCTCGCCGGCCAGGTGGGCGTGGGTGGTGAGCCAGCGAGGAACGTGGCCTTCCGGATCGGCGTCGTACGACTCATCCGAGGTAACGAGCCAGATTCCGGGATGGCGCGCGACCAGTGGTCCCAGCGAGGCGGCGGCGCTGGCGGCCGTCGTCGGAGTCTCCGTGCCCACCCCGTAGCGCGGGAGGTCGCTGGGGAACGCCGAGATGAAGATCGGCCAGTTGCGGTCGGAGTTGAGCAGCACGGCATCGCCGGGGCGCGCATAGGCCTGAATGAAGCGAGCGACCGTCTGGTAGTCGTCGGCGAGTCGGCGCGAGGGATAGTAGTCGGCGAGCGCCCAAAGATGGATGCCGATCAGGAAGGTGCCCGCGGCCAGCCCGACAGCCGGCCATCGCCAGAGCGTGGCGAGCGCCAGCCCCAACAGGAGGTGGTAGGCCGGCAGGAAGAGGATCAGGTAGCGGACGAAGAGGTTGGGCGAAGAGAACAGCGGGTTCGGGAACGTCATCGCGTAGACCAGAAACGGCGGGACCACGAGCAACGCCAGGCAAAGCGCCGTCGCGCGCTGGTGCACGCGGGCGGCCAGACCGGCGCCAGCGCCGAGCAGCAGAAGCAGCGCGGCGGGAATGGCCAGCGGCAGGTAGCGGTCCAGGTAGGCCGAGATCCCCAGCGGCAACGCCGTGAGGTAAGCCCAGAGGAAGGTGCCAAGGTCGACGGTGGCCAGCGCCCGCCCCTGGAAGCGTGGCCGCGAGAGGAAGAAGAGGAACCACGGCAGATACAGCGCCGCGGCGACGCACAACGTGGCAAGCCAGCCCCGCAGCCGGGCGCGCGGGATCCGCTTGCCGCCGACCGGGGCCAGCGCGAAGAGAGTGACGACCAGCGTCTGCACCAGTGGCACCAGGATGCTCAGGTACAGGTTGGCCAGGCCAAGCGCCGTAACCACGGCGATGCCCGGAGCTTCAGCCCGCCGCTGGCGACCACCCGTCCGATGCCCCCACCCTTGCCGTGCCGACGACAGGGCGCGCGGTGGGCTTCCCCTCCCCGTGTCGGGGAGAGGGTCGGGGGGAGAGGTTGCCCGATCTGCTCCCTGCCACCAGGCGAAGGCCCAGCCGAGGGCGAGGATCGCCAGGTCGATGGCCAGCGTATACATACGGATCTGTTGGGACCACTCGACGTGGAAGCGGCTGAGCGTGACCAGCGCCGCGGCGAGGAGCGCGACCGGCGACGAGAGCAGTCGACGGCCAAGCCAGTACGTCAGCGGCGCGGCAAGCACGCCCCACCAGACGGAGAGAAACCGGCCAGCGAATGGGCTTTCCCCGGCCAGCCGCGACCACAGGTGCAGTAGCCAGTAGTGCAGCGGGGGATGCACGTCGGCCGCGGTGACCCAGGCGATGCGCCCGAGGCTCTCGCGGGCGAGCGCGATCTCGTAGCCCTCGTCCCACCAGACGTTCGCGTCGGGGAGGCGATAGAGCCGCAAACCCAGCGCCAGAAGGCAGAGGCCGAGCACAGCCAGCTGGGGCAGCCGATCAGGACTAGCGTCTACCCACCGCTTGACGAGCACGAGTCTAGCGATAGCGAGGTCCTCCGGTTCGCCTCATTCAGTGTCACGTGGCCAGATGGGCGAGCGAGCAGTCTACCACTCGCCAAGCGCATTATTGCGAGAGGCCGATGCGAACGGCGTCG
>JACPQP010000096.1 GCA_016190465.1 Chloroflexota bacterium | reverse complement strand
GTACAATGCGATCCAGCCACCCCAGTTCGTCGGGCTGCGCAACTTCCAGCTCCTCCTCGAGGATGAGATCTTCTGGAAGTCGCTGCGGGTCACGTTTGGCTTCACCGTCGTGTTCGTTCCCCTGCACCTGGTCATCTCCGTGTTCCTCTCCGTGCTGCTCAATCTGCGGGTCTTCGGCATGCGTGTCATCCGGACGATCTACTATCTGCCCTCGGTCCTACCGGCGGTGGTGACCGGTCTCGTCTGGGTCTGGCTCTTCAGCCCGGACTTCGGCCTGCTCAACTTCATCATCTTCAAGGTCATCGGCGTCAAAGGCCCCAACTGGCTGGGGAGCGAATACTGGGTTATGCCGGCGATCATCATCTCTGGCCTCTGGGGGATGGGCGCGGGCGTGATCATCTTCCTGGCTGCCCTCCAGAACGTGCCCCCGGAGCTCCACGAGGCGGCCCAACTGGACGGTGCAAGCACCGTCCGCCGGTTCTGGCACGTGACGCTACCCATGATCAGTCCGGTGATTCTCTACAACCTGCTCATCGGCATGATCGGCGCGCTGCAAACCTTTGCCCGCATCTATGTGCTCACGGGTGGTGGGCCCAACTACGCGTCGTACTTCTACAACCTCTTCCTCTACGATAACGCCTTCAGCTACTGGAAGCTGGGGCTGGCCTCGGCCCAGGCCTGGATCCTGTTTGTGGTGATCATGGCCCTGACTCTGGTTCTGCTCAGGACCTCGGGACGCTGGGTCTACTACGCCGGAGGACGCTAGGTGATGACACATTCCTTCTACCTGGGTCAGCGCCGCTTCCAGCAGATCCAGCGCGCGGTCGCGCTGTTGCTCTTGCTGCCCGGCCTGGCCTGGGTCCTTCTGCCGATGGTGTGGATGCTCTCCGCGGCCTTCGAGACCCACGTGCAGGTCCTCCGCTTCCCGCCGGAGCTCATCCCCAACCCCTGGGTCTGGACGAACTTCTACGAGGGCCTCACCTACATGCCCTTCGGGAGCTACTTCCTGAACAGCACCCAGATCGCGGTGCTGCGCGTGGTCGGGATCGTCTTCGCATCGTCGCTGGCAGGCTACGCCTTCGCCCGGCTGCGCGCTCCGGACCGCGAGGTCCTGTTCGTGCTGGTCCTCTCCACGATGATGCTGCCCTGGACCGTGACGATGATCCCCCAGTTCGTCCTGTTCCAGACCATCGGTTGGATCGATACGTACAAGCCACTGATCGTGCCCGCCCTGGGCGGTGGGCCGTTCTTCATCTTCCTCTTTCGCCAGTTCTTCCGCAGCATCCCGGAGGAGATCTTCGAGGCCGCGCGCCTCGACGGCTGCTCCTACTTCGGCGTCTATTCCCGCATCCTGATGCCGCTTTCCAAGCCGGTGATCGCCACGGCCGCCATCCTGGCTTTCGATTACTCCTGGCAGGACCTGATCGCGCCCCTGATCTTCCTCAACTCGAACGCCAAGCTCACGGTCCCGCTGGGATTGGCTATGTTCCGCTCGTCGTATGGCTCCAGCCCCTGGAATCTGATCATGGCGGTGTCGATCCTGGCCGCGCTGCCGCCGGTGCTCCTCTTCTTCTTTGGCCAGCGCTACATGATCTCGGGCATCGTCGTGAGCGAGAAGTGACCTGCGAGGAGATTGAGATGACCGGACCGATGACCGGCCGGCAGCGGATGCTGGCGGCGTATCGCGGAGAGAAGGTTGACCGAGCACCCATCTGGCTGCGTGAGGGGTTCCCGGTGGCCGAGCCATTCCCGACAACGGACGACTTCGCCCATGGCTGGATGCACGACCCGCTCTACAGGTCGCTCTTCGACGACGTCGCCCCCCACGTGGCCGCCATGCGGTCGTGGGGGCTCGGGGGCTGGGGCAACCGCTACCTGATGGTCCCTCCGGACCGGATCCACACCACCGAGACGCGGGTCTCCCCGGACCTGATCCGCATCGACGGTTGGATCGAGACGCCCCGGGGCCGGCTGACTTTTGTCAACGAGCGGAGGCGGGACGATGCGACGGTGTGGTACCGCCAGCCACCGGTGGCAAGCGTCGAGGATCTGAAGAAGCTCGCCGAGGTGCCCTTCGCGGTCAAGCCGTCGGACATCGACCCGTCTATCCGGAACTACCAGCGCGCTCACGACGAAGTCGGCGAAGCGGGCGTCGTGCGGATGTCGGTGTCTTCCCCGATCGTGAGCCTATCGCACTGCATGTCTTTCGACCTGTTCCTGGAGCTGACGCTCTCCCAGAACGCTTTCTACCACGAGCTGCTTCGGGAGCTGACCCGGCGCAGCCTGGCCCTGATCGACGCCATCTTCCAGGGCCGCAAACTGGACACCGTCGTCAACTTTGGCGGCTCCGAGCAATGCACGCCGCCGATGATGGCCCCCCGGGCCTTCGACGAGTTCGTGGTGCCCTACGACGGCGCCATGGTTGCCCGTCTGAAGGAGTACGGTATCCTCACGAGCTGTCACTGCCACGGCAAGATCAGCCGCGCCCTCCGGTGCATGATCGACATGGGCTTCGACGGCACCGATCCCGTCGAACCGCTGCCCGCCGGAGACCTCACCACTCGACAGGCCCGGGAGATAGCCGACGGCAAGATCACGGTCATCGGCAACCTCGAGTGGAGCGAGCTGTGTTTCGCGGAGCCCGCGCAGATTCGTCAGCGGGTGCGGGAGATCCTGGCCCTGGGCAAGGAGCGGCTGATTCTGGGCACCTCCGCGGCTCCCATCAGTTGGATCACCCCCCGTCTGGCAGAGAACTACCGGGCCTTCGTCGAGGCCGCCCTGGATCAGTAGGCCCCGACGGTCAGAGTGGCTGCCTCACCGCGCCAGGCAGCGGCCCTCACCCCCTACCCCTCTCCCACGGGGAGAGGGGCGAAGGGGTGAGGGCGGCTCCCGCGGGGAGAGGAGCGAGGGGTGAGGGCGGCTGCCTGCTGATTACTGACGACTACTTAGTCGGCCGGCCCCCCGCCCTCGATGGGCACCTGGATCAGTGTTGGGCGGCCGGACGCCAGGCCCCGAGCGACGGCCGGAGCGATCTCCTCGGGGCGCCCGACCCCCAGTCCCAACGCTCCGAGACCCTCCGCCACCAGATCGTAGCGCACGGGACCCAGGCGGCTGGCGATCACGCCCTCGGGCCCGTACTGGCTCTGCTGGCCGCTGACCACGATGCCCCAGGCGCAGTCGTCGGCCACGACCGCCACGAACGGCAGGTTGTGCCGAACCGCTGTCTCCAGCTCGACGATGCCGAAGCCCAGCGCGCCGTCCCCCGAGAGGAGGATGACCGGACGGTCGGGGTGGGCCAGTCGAGCCGCGATGGCGCCCGCCATACCCCAGCCGACGAGGCCGCTGGCGCCGCAGGTGAGCCAGTGGCCGGGGTAGCGATCGGCGAGCACCATGTGTGCCCACTGGCCGATGTTGCCGCCGTCGACGAGAAAGATGGCCTCGTCCGTGAGGTAGGGGCGCAGCGCCTCGACCAGGTGGTGGCCCGTCGCCACTCCGCTCGGCGGCGACGCCCAGCGTCGCCGGAACTCGGCGTCTCGCCGCCTGGCCTCGTCCAGCCATTGCGTCCACGGCGGCGTCCTCCGCTGGCAAAGCTCGGTCCTCAGCGCCACGAGGGCCGAGCGCGCATCGGCCAGGATGGCCACGTCCGGTTCGACGCCCTGGCGCAGCTCGACCGGGTCGACGTCGATCCGGACGATGCGGGCGCCAGGCTGGATCACCGGCGCTTCACCGTACCCGATCCGGTAGTCGACCCGCGCTCCGACGATGACTACCGCGTCGGCATCCGGGAGCATGTTCGGGCCGCCGCTCGCCGCGCCCACCACGCCGAGGAAGTGCGGCGCCGGCCGCGGAACACAACCGCGGTCCCAGATCGGCACCACGACCGGAATGGCCATCTCCGCCGCCAGTCGCTCCAGCGCGTCCTCGGCGCGCGCGGAGAAGACGCCGCTGCCTGCCACGATGACCGGCCGCTCCGCCCGCGAGAGCACCTCCGCTGCCTCCTGGCTCGCCGCGGGGTCGGCCGCCACTCGGCAGTGGGCGGCCCCAACCGGACGAACGTCATCTCTCGGATTGGGTGCAACCTCTGCGGAGAGCACATCAACCGGGACCGTCAGGTGGACCGGTCCCGGCCGGCCGCTGGTCGCCCGGGCGCAGGCCTCGTGCAGGTGGAACGGAATCCGCTCGGGCCGATCTACCAGCCAGGCGTACTTGCAGAGGGACGCGACGAGCGGCAGGTGGTCCAGGTCCTGGAACTTCCCCTGGCCCGTGCGGGCGTGCTCGCTGGCCCCGCTGATGAGCAGCACCGGCGCGCCGTCGAACCAGGCGTTGACGAGCCCGATGAGCGCGTTGGCGTGGCCCACCGCGCTGCTAACCGCGCACACGGCCAGTTGCCCGGTGAGCCGGGCCAGGGCATCCGCGGCCAGGGACGCGGCCTGCTCGTTCCGAAAGTCGACGAGACGGATGCCCGCTCGCCGGCACGCGACGTAGAACGGGTTCAACCCATTGCCCGAAAGCGTGAAGACGAGGGATACGCCACGCCGTTGAAGCGCCTGCACCAGCAGGTCTGCGCCGATCATCGTTGTCTCCTCTGGTGAGAGTGGGCATTCTGGCGCACATTCTAGCAGAGCAACACTCAGGGGAAGATGCTTTCCCCGTCGGCAGGCTGCCGACACGGCCCTTGAGCATCGGCACTTGCATTCTCGCATGCTCATCGCTATACTCCGTATCGCGGTATCTTCTTTCGCTATTGTGCGATTCCAATGCTGATGGTGACGCGCGATGCAATCCAGCGCACCGCTTAACGGAATCCAGTTGCCGGATGAGACGAGCGACCCCACCGGCGGCATCCGAAAAGGCGAGGTGGGGTCGGCCCGCAAGATGCTGGACATCCTCCATCTGCTGGCAAGCGCGGATGCCGAGCAGTCGCTCTCCGTGATCAGCCGGACGCTTCGACTGCATCCGACCACCACGCTTCGCCTCCTCGCCACCGGAGTGAACGCCGGCTTCATCGCCCGCGACCCGGCCTCCCGCCGCTATCAGCTTGGCCCACGCGCGCTGGCGCTTGGCCTTCGGGCCGTCGCCCAGAACCGGCTTGCCACGTTGGCGCAACCGGCTGCGGTCAGCCTTCGCAATCAAATCGATGAAACGGTCCACGTTTCGGTGCTGGATCGCGGCGATGCCCTCGACATCGCTACGGCCGAGAGCAGCCATACGGTGCGGGTTTGCAGCACGGTGGGCGGACGGCTGCCAGTTCACTGTTCCTCGACGGGCAAGGTGCTGCTCGCCCATCTGCCGCCGGTGGAGATGCGAGCCATCGTGCAGCTAAAAGGGCTGCGCCGCTACACCCCACGGACCATCTCGACGCTCGACGAGCTCGAGCGCGACCTCGAAGAGGTCCGACGCCGGGGCGTCGCACTCGACTTCGCGGAGTACGAGGACGAGGTGTGGTGCGTCGCCGCACCAATCCTCGACCGTACTGGCGCCTGCGTCGCGGCTATCGGCATCTCGGGCCCGCGTTGGCGGCTCGAGCGCCGCGGAGTTGATCGCCTGAGTCAACTGGTCCGGGGAGCGGCCTCTCAGCTCTCGACGACGCTGGGGCATCGGCCCAGAGAGGCCGGTCAGCCACCGCCCGACCAGGTGGCGTGACACCGGCGCCGCGCGGGGCGATCCGGTGAAACCACGGCCGGAACGCCTGGTTGGCAAGTGGCGGATGAAGAGATGGTGAAGGCGGTGGCCACGATGGCCCGTATGCGTGGAGCCGAGGCCCTGGTGAGATCCCTGGAGAAGGAGGGCGTGCCGTTCGTCTTCGGCCTTCCTGGGCACGGCAACACGAACATCCTCGATGCCCTCTACGACTCGCCCATTCGGTTCAAGCTGGTGCGCCACGAGCAGGCGGCAGCGCACATTGCCGACGGCTACGCCCGCATCTCCGGCAAGGTTGGCGTCTGCTGCTCGTCGGTGGGCCCGGGAGCCGCGAACACCCTGATGGGGCTCGGGGCTGCTTTCGCGGCCTCAAGCCCGGTCGTGGCCATCTTTGGCGGGATCATCGCGCGCCTGGCTGGCCGCGGCCAATTGCAGGAAACGTCTCGCCCAGAAACGCCGACTGATCACGCCTACATCCAGGTCGTCCAACCGCTCGTCAAGAAGGCCTGGCGCATCGAGCACGCAGAGCTGATCCCCGAGGTCACACGCCGTGCCGTTCAAACGGCCCTCTCCGGCCGGCCCGGGCCGGTGGCCATCGAGGTGCCGTGGGACATCCAGGCCGAGCCCGAGGATGTGGAGTTGCAGGACCCCTCCCGGCACCGGTTCGGCCGCCGGCTGCGCCCCGATGCCGAGCACCTGCGGGTAGCTGCCGAGAAACTGCGGGCCGCCCGACATCCGGTCATCCTCGCCGGGTGGGGTGCTGTGCTCTCGGAGGCGAGCGCCGAGATCGTCGAGCTGGCGAACTCGCTGGGTTGCCCGGTGGCGACGACCAATCAGGCGAAGGGCATCATCCGAGAGGACCATCCGCTCTCGATCGGCATGGTCGGCTGGCTTGGTCATCCCGTCGCTCATGAGTACATTCGCGAACACGCCGACTATGTCCTGGTGCTCGGCTCGCCTCTCTCGGATCTCACGACCTGCTGGTGGACCGAGGGTTACCCGTTCGTCAGGGAGAATCGGTTCGTCCAGGTCGACATCGAGCCGGCGGAGATCGGGAAAGTGTATCCGGTCGAGGTCGGATTGGTGGGTGACGTCAAGGCGACGCTCGCCGAGCTGAACGCGCTCGTGCGGGAAGAGGGCGAGCGCGATGGCCGCGCAGCCACACTGCGACTGGTGGCCGAGCTGAAGCAGGGCTTCCGGCTTGAGCTGCCGCCGGACGCCGGTCGCCTGGAGCCCCTGCGCGTCGCTGCCGAGCTCCGCGAGCTGCTGCCGCGCGACTCGATTCTGGCGGTCGACACCGGGAATCACCAGCACTACTTCTCCGCGTTCTACCCGATCTACGGGCCCCGCCGGCTGCTCAACCCAGGCGGTTGGACGCCGATGGGCTTTGGCCCGACTGCGGTCCTCGGCGCAAAGCTCGCCGAGCCCCAGACCCCCTGCGTGTGTGTCACCGGCGACGGCGGCTTCCAGATGGTCTGCCAGGAGGTGCTCACCGCGGTCGAATGGGAGCTCCCGGTTGTCTGGATCGTGTTCAACAACGTGTCGCTACAAGCGATCCGTGAAGGCCAGAAGGGGAGCTACGGCGGGCGGATCATCGGCACCGACTTCCATCAGCGCGCCGACCACGCCAAAATGGCCGAGGCGTTCGGCGCGGTCGGCTTGCGCGTCGAAACCTACCGCGAACTGGGTCCGGCGGTGGGCCAGGCGCTGCGCTGCGGCCGGCCCTGCGTCGTCGACCTCATCCTGGAACGTGACGCCGCACCACCACCTGTTGCCGGGCGCTGGTGCGAGCCGGCGCGCGATTGGGCGCCGCCGCTGCCACGTGGAGCGGCGGCAGAGCAGAGGAGGAACTGACCATGTCCGGCGACACAATTCGGCTTGGCATCGTGGGGTGTGGTAGCGCGACCCAGATCATGTATGTCCCTGTCCTCCGCTACGTGCAACGATGCGCAGTTACCGCGCTCTGCGATCCGAACCCGACGGCACTTGACGAGGTACGCTCACTTCTTCGCTCGGACCTGGACGCCTACCAGGGATACGACGAGTTTCTTCGCCGGGCGCAGGTCGATGCAGTTATCATCGCCACGCCGGTCTATCTGCACCGAGAGCAGGTCGTGAAGGCAGCGCGAGCCGGCAAGCACGTCCTGTGCGAGAAACCGATGGCCCGAACACTGCCCGAGTGCGACGAAATGATCGACTCATCCCACCTGTTGCCGCAGATACTCGACGCTTTCGCGCACCAACTCCTCCTCGGGGCGCACGTTGTGGGGCGGGGCGACGTTGTCAATCTCCACACAGAGC
>JACPQP010000095.1 GCA_016190465.1 Chloroflexota bacterium | reverse complement strand
TGGGGACACCCCAAACCCCGCCAGGACGGGCTCCGCCCTTCCTGGACCTTCCCGAGACCATCGCGAACTCTCGGTGACCTCCCTGGACTTCCTTACCCTTTCAGTCCGGAAAGCACGATGCCCTGCACGAAATAGCGCTGCATCGTGAGGAAGAGCACGATGATCGGCGCCGTGACGAGGATCGACGCGGCCATCAGGAGCGGGATCTTGTCCTCCTGGCTCATCCCGGCGATGACGAAGCCCTGGAGGAAGCGGAGCCCCACCGCCAGCGTGAATCGGTCCTCCCGCTGGAGGTAGATGATCGGGTGGATGAAGTCGTCCCAGTGGTAGATGAACGAGAAGATGGCGATCGTCGCCAGCACCGGGCGAGAGAGTGGGACGATGATCCGGGTGAGGATGTGGAAGGTGCCGGCCCCGTCGATCTCGGCGGCCTCGTCGAGATCGCGTGGCAGCGTCAGGAAGAACTGGCGCAGGAGGAAGATGTAGAACGCCCCGCCCCCGAAGTAGTAGGGAACGATCAGCGGCGCGAAAGTGTTGATCCACCCCAGGCGCTGAAAGAGGATGAACTGCGGGATGAGCAGGACGTGGCCGGGGATCATCAGCGTGCTGAGGAGCAGCGTGAAGAGGACGTTGCGGCCGGGGAACTGGAAGCGGGCGAAGCCGTAGGCGACCAGCGTCGCCGACAGGATCTGGCCAACCATCGCCAGGAAGACGACGATGAGCGTATTGACCAGGTACGTCGTGAAGGGCACGACCACCCAGGCGGCGGGGTAGTTGTCCAGGCGAACCGGGTTCGGGATGAACTCCGGCGGGAAGCGATAGATCTGGCTGCCCTCCTTGAGCGACGTGGAGACTGCCCAGATGAAGGGCACGGTGAAGAGGAACGCGAATAGCAACGCCACGGCGTATACGCCGACGCCGGCGAAAACGCGACGGGAGCGAGCGCCGTGAAGCCGCGTGGCCGGCGCGACGAGCGGTTGCGCCTGGCTGGGTGTCACCATGCCTTGCCCTCCCGTTCCCCTTCGTAGTACACCCAGCGGCTGGCGCTGCGGAATTGCAGATAGGTGAAGACGAGCAGGATCAGGAATAGGATCCAGGCGAGTGCCGCGGCGTAGCCCATCTCGAAGAACTGGAAGGCCCGCCGGAACAGGTAGAGCACATAGAACAGGGTGGAATCCACTGGCCCACCGTTGGTCCCCACGTAGGCGACGGTGAAGACCTGGAACGAGCTGATGATCGCCAGCACCAGGTTGAAGAACATCGCCGGCGAGATCATCGGCAGCGTGATATGCCAGAACTTGTGCCACGAGGTCGCGCCGTCGACCACCGCCGCCTCGTAGAACTCCACTGGCACCCCCTGAAGGCCGGCCAGGAAGATGAGCATCCGGCCGCCCCCGATGGTCCAGAGGGCCATCAGGATGAGCGCGGGCTTGGACCAGTCGGGATTGCCAAACCACTTCGGCCCCGTGATCCCGGCCAGGCTCAGCGCGTAGTTGAGCAGGCCAAAGTCGGGCTGGAAGATCCAGATCCAGACGAGGGTGGCCGCGACGACGGGCGTGATCGAGGGGATGAAGAAGAGCGTTCGGAACAGGGCCTGGGCCTTCAGCTTCTGGTTGAGCAGGACCGCGCAGAGGAGCGAGCCGATGATGCCCAGGGGCACGCTGAAGATCGTGAAATACAGCGTGTTCACCAGCGAGGTCCAGAAGAGATCGTCGCGGCCGAGGATCTTCTCGTAGTTGGCGAACCCGACGAACCGGGGCGCCCGGACGATGTTGAACTCGGTCAGGCTGAGATAGATCGCGGCGAGCAGCGGCCCCAGGATGAAGACGAGGAAGCCGATCACCCAGGGCAGAATGTAGAGATACCCCAGCAGCGCCTTGCGCCGCCGCAGGCTCACCGACCTCCACTGACCGCCGTTCCTGAGCTCGGCCCCCCTCCCCCGACGGGGCGATGGGGCGACGGGGCGATGGGATGACGTCCCCGGATCCCCGATAGCTGACACCAGACCATCAACCTCCAGTACCGACTCCTGCCGCAGCAGGTGGAGATCGTGAGCATGCGAGGGGTCTCTCCCTCTGCCCGCTGTTCCCGAGCCAGACCCGGCGCGGAGAGGTCGAGCCGTATCCCCCTCCCACGCCGGGGGAGGGGATCCCCCGCCGCACGCGGTGTGACCTTCGCCCCCCTCCCCGCGCTCACAGGGGGGGGATCGGCGGGGAGGTGCTCGGCGACTAATGGAAGTGAGCGAAATAGTCTGGCCTAGAAGCCGCCATCGGACGAGGCGCTCGGCGACTGAAGTCGCGAGCTACCGTTACGAAGTCGGCCTTCGCCGACTGGGTGAGCCCGCGCAGGCGGGCTTCGTCAAGGTAGCCGCGACTTCAGCGACCGAAGGAAGTCCCTGCGGGATCGCCAGGCCCGCCGTCGGCGTGGCGCGTGCGCCAGGTTATTTCGATAATCTTCATCAGTCGCCGGTCACCCCTCCCGCCGTGATACCTACCCTTGTGAGCCCCGCGCCGGGGAGGGGGACACGGGGGGAGAGGTCAGCCCCTCGCTCCCTAACCTCTACGGCAGGGGCTTGCCGATGACGTCGGCGACCTTCAGCTCGGCGTCCTTCATCGCCTGCGCCGCCGTCTTCTTGCCGGTCCAGATGGCTTCGAGCTCGGAGGTGACGACCGTCCGCAGCTCGATCTGGCGCTGGTTCTTCGGGTTGGGCGATGGCTTGTACTTCCCGCTGGCCATCTGCTTGATGATGATCTTGTGCGCCTGGACGCGGTTGGGCGGCATCTGCTCCAGCACCGGATCGTCGTTGACTTTTGGCTGACCGGAGGGGTTGAGCCCGGCCTGGACCATCGAGAGCGAGCGCTCGTGGCCGAGCAGCCAGTCGATGAGGACGAACGCCTTCTGCGGCTGCTTGGCCTGCTTGGGGATCGTGTAGTTGTCATTCGCCGAGTAGCCGGCGAAGCGGTCGAACTTGCCGACCGGGATCGGCATCGCCCGCCACTTGAAGTCCTTGACCAGCCCGATGACCGTGCTGATCTCCCAGTAGCCGGCGAACATCATCAGCGCCTTCCCCGACGAGAACTGCTGCTGGGCGTTTTCGAGGGCGAGCGACTCGGAGGTGGGCGCGATCTTGTTCTTGTTCATCAGGTCACCGATCCAGGCAAACGCCTCGATCGTCGCTGGCTCCTGGACCGCCGGCTTGCTCAGGTCCTTGCTCAGGATGTCGCCGCCGAAGGAGAGCATCGGCGTCTCCCAGCGGCCAACCGCGAATGGCGCCACCATCCCGAAGCGCTTACCCGGCTCGGTGAGCTGCTGGGCGATCTTGAAGACGTCGTCGTAGGTCCAGTTGTCGTCCAGCTTGATCCCGGCCTTGTCGATCCCATCGGCGTTGACGAACAGCGCGCTGATGCCCGGGTGGGAGAGCCAGGGCAGGCCGTAGAGCTTGCCCTCGTAGGTGTTGTAGGCGTTGGCCTCCGGGTAGATCCGCTTCAGGTCGAAGTTGTTGGCCTTGGCCAGGTCCTCCATCGGCAGCAGCACGCCCTGGGCCGAGTAGAAGTGCATCTGCGAGGCGTTGTTCGTCCAGATGATGTCGCCCGGCGTTCCCGCGGCCAGGCTGACCTGGAGCTTCTGGTCGTACTCGGCCGGCGGGACGGGCTGGAAGTTGACCTTGATGTCCGGGTGCTGCTGCTCGAACTTCGGCAGCCACTGCTTGTACCAGTCGACGAAGCTCGGGGGCATCCGGATGTTGGCGTCGACGGTCACGACCTGGCCGCTGGGTGGGGCCGCGGGCTTCGGCGCCTCCTTGGCAGCGGCCGTCGGCGCGGCGGGTACCGGCGCGGCTGGCTTTGGCGCGGGGGTGGGCGTCGGCGGCGGCGCGGGCTGACAGGCGAGCAGGAGCTGGCTCCCGGCTACGCCGAGGAGGCCCGCGGCGGCGACACGCAGCGCGGCACGGCGACTGATCGGGCGATTGGCGCGAGACGCGGCGGTCTGACTGGACATGCTCTTCCCCTCCTACAGAGTCTGCTTTACGCCTTCCGGCACCGGAGATGGTCGCATGTCTCGCTCCGCGCGGTGTCCAGGGAATCGCGGGGCCAACATGCGACCTTCGGTTGGTGCGGCCATTGTAGCAGAACGAGGCCGGCCGATCAAGGATGCTTCCCTCCCAGGCCGCGAAGAAGTAAAGTAGACGTACCGCTACGCAACAGGAGGTATGTATGCCCCGGTACTTCGACGTGGACGGCAGACCTCAGTACCTGGTGGGGACGAACTACTGGCCGGGCAACCGCGCCAACCGGATGTGGTCGGACTGGGACCCGGCCCGGTACGCGGCCGACATCGCCCACATGGCCCGACTGGGTCTGCGGGTCTATCGCGTCTTTCTTCAGACGGCCGACTTCACCCCGACGCACGGCAACGTGGATCCCCGGATGCTCGCGCGGCTGGACGAGCTCCTCGCCATCTCCCTGGCGCACGGCGTCAAGGTGATGCCGACGCTGTTCGTCGGACCGGCCTCGGGGATCGACTGGGACTTCCCCTGGCGGCACGGGCGCGACCTCTACACCGACCCCCAGGCGCTCCAGATCGAGCGGCGCTATGTCCAGACGCTGGCGCGCCGGTACCGGGACCACCCCGCCCTCTTCGGCTGGATTCTCACGAACGAGATCTCCGTCTGGGGGGCGACCTCCCCCCAGAAGGCGCAGGCCTGGGCCGCGGCGATGTACCAGAACATCCGGGAGGCGGGCGACGCGCACCTGGTGGGGACCGGCGACGGGGCCCGCTCGGAGGCCAAGAAGAACTATGATGGCTTCCGCACCGAGTGGATCTACCCTTATGTCGATTACTTCGGCTGCCACCTCTACAACTACTACGATTACGCCAACGGCGACAACGACGCGCTGCGCTGGTCGTATGCCCACTCGGGCCAGGTGAAGTACGTCAGCATCGGCAAGCCCGTGTTCGTGGAGGAGTTTGGCAGCTCCACCACGCTGGACTCGGAGGAGAACCAGGCAGGCTTCTACCGCAACGTCCTGTTCGGGACGTTGATCAACGGCGCCTGCGGGGCGATGCCCTGGGGTCTCAGCGACTTCGGGGAGCTGGAGGACCGGGTCCCCTACACCTACTACATCAACGAGCTGCACTACGGCATGCTCCGCTCCGACGGCAGCGAAAAGCCGGCCGCCCGGGAGATGGCGCGGTTCGCCCGCATCGCCCAGCGGCTGGACCTCACCCGCTTCCGGCTCGATCCGCCCCGGGCCGCCATCGTGGTCCCCTCCCGGCTGATCGCGGACTACCCGCACGACCGGCTCGACCGCTTCCTCGAGTACCGCGTCCTCCAGACCAGCTTCACGCTCGCCAAGACCGGCGGCTGCGACGTGGGCTTCGTCCGCGAGCGCCCCGACCCCTACTTCTTCGACTCGTCGCCCCTGCCGGAGGAGGCCTTCGACTTCTCTCCCTACCGGCTCCTGATCCTGCCGAATACCTGGGCCATGCTCACCGGCACCTGGCGACAGCTTCACGACTACGCCGCGGCGGGCGGGACAGTGTACGTCTCATTCTCGGGGCGGCGGGGTGGCCTGCACTGCCAGATCTTCGAGTCGTTGTTCGGCGCGCGGCACCAGCTGCGCTACGGGATCTCCGACTTGCCCCGCCGCTCGGCGGTGACGCTGCGGTTCATCCGGCCCCTCGTCGGCTTCGGCGAGGGCGAGGAGATCGTCTGCCCGGTCGCGGGGACGCCGCCGGACACGGCGTACCTGCCGCTGGAGACGACGACGGCCGAGGTGATCGCCGTGGACGACGAGGGGCGGCCGGCGCTGATTGTGAACCGGATTGGCCAGGGGCGCGTGGTGCTGGTGACCTACCCGTTAGAGTACTACGCCTTCTGGACGCCCGACGGCAACACGACCACGGCGCTGGACTCGCTGTACCTTGCGCTGCGGGAGCTGGCCGGGATCCGGCCGCCGGCCGATTGCGCCAACCGCTTCATCGAGACCGGCACCTTCACCAGTGTGGACGGCGCCGAGCAGTTGGTCGTCCTGGTTAACCACGCCTGGACCACCGAGGAGGGCCCGCTGCGCCTGGGCGGCACGGCGACGAACTGGGAGACCGGCGAGCCGCTGGCGGAGCCGGCGATCTCCCTGCCGCCGAAGGAGGCGGCGGTGCTTCACGTGGTCACGAAGGGATGAGTTACCCTTCGGGAACATCGTCGCGCGCTTTCAGTTCGTCGAGTGAACGAGCCCGGTGCACGCCCATCAACCCGTACGGAGAGACAAGATGAAGCTGGGACTGGTCACCTACAACCTGGCGAAGGACTGGGACCTGCCGACCATTGTGCAGCGGTGCGTCGCCACGGGATTCGAGGGCATCGAACTGCGGACCAGCCACGCTCACGGCGTCGAATCTTCGCTCGACCAGGCGGAGCGTCGCCGGGTGCGCGAGCTGTTCGCCGACTCGCCCGTGGCGCTCGTGGGACTGGGCACCGCCTTCGAGTACCATGCCATCGACCCGGATGAGGTCCGCCGAAACGTCGAGGGCACGAAGGAGTATGCGCTGCTGGCCCGGG
The DNA here is from genome assembly GCA_016190465.1 of Chloroflexota bacterium. GTDB lineage: Bacteria > Chloroflexota > UBA6077 > FW602-bin22 > JACPQP01 > JACPQP01. The sequence continues at coordinate 9,991 of JACPQP010000095.1, read as the reverse complement.
ACATCGGCGCCCCCGGCGTGAAGGTCCGTCCCAACGGTCACCAGGAGGCCGCGGGCGTTCCGCGGCCGCGGACCCTGGAGCAGATCGGCCGCGCGCTTCGGGAGTGCGGGGAGTTCGCCGCGGACTACGGCGTGGAGATTCGGCTGGAGATGCACGGGGGCGTCGCCGACGCCCGGGACATCCGTGAGATCCTCCTCGTCGCCGACCACCCGAACGTCGGCGTGTGCTGGAACAGCAACCCGGTGGACGTCAAGGCGGGGTCCATCCGCGGTGATTTCGAACTGGTGAGGGGTTGGATCCGACTGGTCCACATAGGCGAGCTATGGAACCCGGCCTACCGCTACCGGGAGCTGTTCGCGCGGCTCGAGGAAACGGGCTACGCCGGCTACTGCTGCGCCGAGATCCCCGCGAGCCTCGAGCCGGAGCGGCTGATGCGCTACTATCGCGCGCTGTGGCGGTGCCTGGCGGCGCGGCCCGAGGATGGATGAAGCCTGCCCTGGGTTCGGGAACCGCGCGGCGCTCAGACCGACCGGGAGGCCGCCATCGCCTCGCGGACGCACTGGGCGGCGAGGTGCCCGACCAGCGTCGCCGGCCCGGCGTAGCGGTAACGCGGCCCCTCGCCGGTGCAGGCGATGACCACCGCGTCCGTCGACGTGCCAGACGCCAGCTCGCCGGCCAACGTCCGCTGCCCCTGCTCGACCAGCGCCAGCGTCTTGGCCTCCGTCGCCGTGATCACCAGGTTGACCATGGCCTCCGGCGCGAGGTCGGCGTCCACCAGCAGGACGAGGTTGATCGTGCCAGGAGGCGGCGGGCCCAGCCACGGGGACTCTCGCCCGGCCGAGGTGGCGTTGGTCAGTCCGACGGTGGCGACACAGGTGACCACCAGCGTCCCGCCAGCCCGGTAGGCCATCCGGGCCCGCTCGACGTAGGCAGCGGTCATCAGCCCGACAAACGGCTCGGGGACGCCGAGCCGCGCGGCGGCGGCTTGAAGATCGTCCTCGGGCCGCTCGGAAGAGTAGCCCTTGGAGACGTGGAGGTTCAGGATGTCGCCGGTGGTGAGCCAGGCTCCGCCGCAGGCGGCCGAGCTGAGGACCCGCAGGGGGCGCTCGCTCCGGATGTGGAGCACACCGTCGGGGATGCTCACCCGGACTCCGGGGATCGGGACCTCGAGCCGGTGGGTCATTGCTCTCCCCGCGTCTCGATCCAGTACCCGTAACCGGTTGCGGTCTTCGCGCCCACGCCGACGTCGCGTAGCGCCTGCCTCAGCCAGGCTGCCCCGCGCTCGGCGACGAGCCGGTCCCCCTGAGCGCTGGCGATCCCAAAACGGAAGGGGCTCGCCCTGCCCACGGTCAGGAAGAACACGGGTCGCGGGGCCAGGTAGTCGGCCGGTGGGGTGTTTGCCAGGCCGGCGTAGTAGGTCGCGAAGTGGGCGTTGATGACGTCTCGCTCCAGGCGGGGCACCGCGGCCGGAAACGCGTCCAGAAAAAGCAGGTCGCCCCGCTCCGCCTCATCGTCCGTTGCCCCGAACAGCCCCGAGGCCTCGGCGGCGCCGATGTCTGCCACCCGCTCGGCGTACAGACGGGTGACCCCTTTCAGCGCGCTGGCCGGAATGAAGGGGAGCCCGTAGGTGCGATGAAGAAGCAGCCCCGTCTCCAGGGGTGGATGGGTTCCCAACCCCACTGCCACCCGCCACTCGGGCTCGGCGGTGAACGTCACCGCGCCCAGCGATTGCGCCAGCGCATCCCAGCGAGCGACGATCGCGGCGATCAGCTCCATCAGCCGTGTCAGGTCGGGTAGCAGCGCCGCCCGGTTGGTGAACTCGCGCACGATCTCGGGTCCGGCGCGCCCTCGCGCGTAGGGCAGGAGGCGATCCATCAGCAGCGAGGCGTTGTCGGGCCGACCATCCTGCTCCCGCTCCAGCACGGTCTCGGCGGTATCGCGGGGCAGCGGGTAGGGCGTGCCCCACGCGAGATCGCGGGGGATCTGCCAGGTCGTGGGCATCACTCAACCTCCGGTGGAATAGTGGATCCGCCGCTCGTGCCTGGACTCGCGTCCTCGCGCGCCATCGCTCGCCGCAACGCCAGGGCCAACGCGCTCGCCTCCTCTGACGCCAGAAGGTAGATGCGGCTGTCGGCACGAGTGAGCGCGGCCAGGACATCGCCCGGGGGCAGCCCCAGCCGCTCGCGCAGCCACTCTCCCAACTGCGCGTACATCATCAGATAGGGGCTGTCGGCCCGGCCCGCGCCGCGAGCTTGCAGATAAGCCATCGTCTGTCCCAGCCCGTGCTGGCGCAGCCAGACGGGCAGGTTGCGCACGAGGGGACGGTAGTTAGCCAGGCGTCCACGGGCCCTGACTTCCTGCACAACGCGTGTAGCCGTCTCGTCCGACTGCGCCTCGGTCAACCGCGGCGTCGCGTCCATCACGTCGTCCCACCCGCGGTGTCTTCACCCCAGCGCGCCCGGACGAAACCGCGGCCGAGGGTGCGGCTCCCCCCCAACTGGAATCGGCCGGGCACGACGGCCCGCAGCCAGCGCGCTACCTCGTCCGCGGTCTTTAGCGTCGCCGCCGGCTGGGTGGGCGTGCCGATGGCGAGCGGCGCACAGAGCAACGTGTCGGCCGGCAGGGACTCCTCGGTCCACAGGGCGCCCTCGGCGGCGGCTCCGGTCCGCGGGTCGATGCGGATGCGCGAGGTGACCTCGGTGCTGTGCGTCACGAGGAAACGATAGGCCTCCTCGGGCAGAAGGACGAGATCTCGCGGCACTTTCTCCCTCCAGTAGGCGTAGGGAGCATCAGCCGGAAACACTCGATCGGCCAACCAGCGGCCGAGCGTTGCCACTGCCGGATCGACCTGGGCCCGGAACGTCAGGTCTTCCATGGTGAGGCGCCCACGTGGCTCCCGCACCCGGCTGTCGGGCGCGACTCTCGCCTCGCCGTCCGCGGGAGCGCCGGGTGCCACCCAGGGGAGGGGGAGGCCGGCGTTGGCCGCGTCGCGCCGCCACCGCGCGAGCACCGCCGAGCTCGTCACCCAGGCGAACACGCCGACCAGCGAGCGCACCGGGAACAGGAGCGTCAGGGCATCCCCCAACACTAGCGCGCTGGGCTGACGGTCGGCCTCTGCCGCCTCCGGAGGCGAGCCAAACACGGTGGACACCTCTTCAGTCGCCCGCTGGGCGGCCGCCACAGCGCAAAGCGAACCCTTGAGCGAGCTCGCCCGGATAACCGGGTAGGCCGTGGCCTCCTCTCGCTGGATCGGGAGGTCGACCGCGGCATCGGTCTGCTGTCCAACGCCCGCGTGAAGAGGAGTCTCGGCGTAGAAGTAGAGCAGCGTTCGCCGATCGGACATGGCACTTCCTAACTGTAGGTCACCGACAGGAGTGGGCCGACGTTTTGACCGACGTGGGCAAACCACTCGTCCACGTACGAGAGATCGGCGGGAGCGGGCACGGTCACCGGCCGCAGCGCTCGATCGCGGGGTCGCACGACCAGCAGGCCATCCGACGTCAGTTGGCTGCGCCAGAGGCCAAACAGCACGGCGTAGGCTGGCGCGTCGCCGGCGAGCTGCACGACGCGGACGAGGAACGGCGAGCCCCGTCGGTCGGCTCCTCGTGGCGACACGGTGGCCGAGGCCCGCGCTCGCGCCTCCGGTGGCGGCACCCCGTGGTCCATGAGGTCCCTGAACAGCGAGCTGAAGAAAAACGGCAGTGGCAGACCAAAAACGGCTCGCTTCACGGTCTGGAGTATCGCCTGCCCTCCGGTGAGGATCGCCTTGATGCCCTGGTAGTCGTCCGGTTGTCGCCGCCGGAAAGCGCGAAACGCCTGACCCACCCCGTCCAGCGCCTCCCACCAGGTCGCGAACGAGCGGTCGATCACCTGGAGGCTGAACGAGTCCGGGTGCAGGATATTGTAGCTGGTGGGAACCAAGACGTGCGGGACGGGGTCCCAACCAGCGAAGCGCCGGACCTGGGTGAGATCTCGCGCCAGATCGCCGGCCAGCTCGGCGGGCGTACGAGCCCGCACGTGGATCGGCGGCAGCTCGGCGAGCCAGGTCGGCGGCGTGCCTTCGCTCCGCCAGCCACCAGCGCCTCGGCGCGCCCGGAAGCCCAGACTGCCCATCTGAATGCTCAACCAGAGGGCAGCCAGACACAGGTCGAAAGCGCGATCAGCATCGATGCGCTGCCCACCCACCTCGACGGGAGGCAGATCCAGCGGTCGAGCCTGGAGACGCAGGTGAATGACCTGCTCGGGGAGCAGGCACCCCCGGCGCATCTGGTAGGCGCTCCAGAACAGGTATTGGACGCCGGGGAATCCACGGGGATCAGTGGGGAGTGGACCGGTGGCCGGATCGCCGGTGGCTCGGACTGCGACCGGCGAAGCCCGTGTTGCCCCTCCGAGGATCGCGCCCTCCCCCGACCTGACCAGGCCCAGATCGTCGCCGAGGCAGCCCCCGACCAGCGCACGCAGCCAGGCGCGCAGTTGGCCGCGCACGCTGGGAGGGCGCACCTCCGGAGCGGAGTCGGCCCCGCCGGTCATCATCGGCGTCACGACCCGCAGATCAAGGTCGCACATCCGCAGTTGGCCCATCGATGGTCCTTTCGTCGCGAAGGGGGTGCCAGGTAGCTGTCCGCGATCGGCGACCAGCCATAACTGGCGCCAGACTCAGTATAGCAGACTGGCCAGCCCACGTCACCAGGCCCCGGGGCTCGGCACCCCGATGCGGTGGCCGGCTCGGAAGTGGTAAGATCGTCGCGGAGAAGGCCTGTGTTCGGAACTGGAAAGGAGGCGTCGATGGACACCCTGCGAGAAAGCACGATGGTGCCGGGCAGACACTGGCACAAGATCGACGATGGACGCATCCAGTGTGATCTGTGCCCTCGTCACTGCAAGGTTCACGAGGGACAGTCGGGTCTGTGCTTCGTGCGCTCGCGCCAGAACGACCGTCTGGTGCTCACCGCTTACGGCCGCTCCAGCGGCTTTTGCGTGGACCCGATCGAGAAGAAGCCACTGAACCATTTCCTGCCGGGCACCGCCGTGCTGTCATTCGGAACAGCCGGTTGTAACCTGGTCTGCGCGTTCTGCCAGAACTGGGCGATCAGCAAGTCCCGCGAGGATGACACCCTCGTCGACGCGGCTTCACCCGCAACGATCGCGCGCGTGGCCCGCGAGATGGGGTGCCGCGGCGTCGCCTTCACCTACAACGATCCGGTCGTATTCCACGAGTACGCCATCGACGTCGCCCAGGCCTGCCACGAGCGGGGGATCAAGACGGTGGCCGTGACGGCGGGCTACATCTGCGCGGAGCCGCGGGCGGAGTTTTTCCGTCACATCGACGCGGCCAACGTCGACCTCAAGGCGTTCACCGAGCGTTTCTACCGGCGGGTGTGCGGCGGCCATCTCCAGCCTGTTCTGGACACGCTCGTCTACCTGAAGCGGGAAACCCGCGTGTGGATCGAGATCACCAACCTGCTGATTCCCGGCGAGAACGACTCCGAGCGCGAGGTGGAGGGGATGACCCGGTGGGTGGTCGAGCGCCTGGGCCCGGACGTGCCCCTGCACTTCACCGCCTTCCACCCCGACTGGAAGCTGGTGGACCGGCCGTCGACGCCCGCCGCGACCCTGGCGCTGGCGCGCCGCATCGCCATCAAGAACGGCGTCCGCTACGCCTACACCGGCAATGTCTACGACCCGGCGGGAGCCACGACGTATTGCCATCAGTGTGGCGCGGCGCTCATCGGGCGCAACGGGTACGTCGTGACGGGCTGGAACCTGACGCCGGAAGGCCGCTGTACGAACTGTGGGACGGCCTGCTCAGGCGTGTTTGATGGGCCGCCAGGCGCCTGGGGCGCCAGACGGAGGCCAGTGCGCCTGAAGGACTTCGTGGTCTCGACGGACCTCTCGGTCCGACCTGGTGACCCCGTGACGCGGTGGAGCACGGGAGCCTGATACAGGGAGTTCTCACCGCGAGAGGCCCGGCAGGAAGAGGGACGCCAGGCCGAGGTAGACGAGGAAGCCCAGCACGTCGGTGACGGTCGTCACGAAGATGACCGAGGCCAGGGCCGGATCCACCCGCAGCAGGTGCAGGGTCAGTGGTACCAGCACGCCCCCGAAGGCGGCGAAAACCATGCTCAGGACCATAGCCGCGCCCACCACGAGGCCCAGCGTCGGGTTGCCCACCCAGGCGATCGCTACGACTGCCGTTACCAGACCGATGGCCATGCCGTTCACCAGGCCCAGCCCGACCTCCTTGGCGAGGGCGCGCCAGGTGTCCTGAATCCGGATCTCGCCGAGGGCGAGCCCGCGAACGAGGATGGTCAGGGTCTGGGCGCCGGCGTTGCTCCCCTGGCTGGCGATGACTGGCAGGAAGACCGCGAGGACGACCGCCGTGGCGATCGACGACTGGTACACAGCTACCACCGCCGCCGCGAGGAAGGCGGTGGCCAGGTTCACGCAGAGCCACGGCAGCCGGTTGCGCACCGAGATCCAGAAAGGGCTGAAGACCTGCTCCTCGACGAGCCCGACCATGCGGTACATGTCCTCGGTCGCCTCCGCGCTCACGATGTCGGCCACTTCGTCGGCGGTGATCACGCCGAGCAGGTGGCGCTCCTCGTCGACGACCGGCAGGGCTACCAGGTCGTAGCGCTGGAGCAGCCGGGCGACATCCTCCCGGTCGGTATGTGTCGTGGCGTAGACGGGCCCGGGCTCCATCAGCTCGCCGATGGTGCGCCAGGGGTCGGCCAGGACCAGGTTCGGCAGCGTCAGCATACCGATCAGCCGTCGCTCCGCATCGACGACGAACAGATGGTAGATCACCTCGGGGTTGGGGCGGGTCCGGCGCAGGTAGTTGATCGCGTCCCGGGCCCGGATGGAAGCCGGCAGCGCGATCAGCACCGGCATCATCAGGCTGCCGGCACTCTCCGGATGGTACTGGAGGAGGGGGGTGACCGCCTCGGCCTGCTGCATGTCCTCAAGGACGCGGCCGGCGGTTTCGGGGGGAAGATGCCGCAGCACGCCAGCGGCCACCTCGGTCTCCGCGCTGTCGAGGATGTTCGCCAGCCGAGGGTCGGCCACGCCGGTGGCGACCAGGCAGGCCTCGGCGTGGGTGAGGTGGTCGAGGGCGTCGGCGACGGCCGCCGCCGGCAGTCGCTCCAGCACCTCCTGTCGCCTCTGGTGGGGCAGACGCAGGAGCAGCCACGCCCGGTCGGCCGGACGTAAGCGCGCGAGCAGCGCGGCGACGTCCTCCGGTCGGCCGCGCTCCACCTGGTCGCGGATGGTGGTCAGCGCGGGCTCGGCGCCCGAGTCGGGTGCCTCGATACTCATCCGTTCAACCAGCCGACTAAGTAGTCGTCAGTGATCAGATATCAGTCGTCAGGAGCGCCAGGCACGGAATTCCGCAAATCGTCCGCTCTAACGCTGCAAGTGTCACGCCCCTTCCCCCATCGCGAAGAGCCCCTCGCGCTCCCTGGGACCCAAACTTGCTTGGGGTAACCATGGGTGGCCTCCATCGTGCACCGGTGGGACGGTCATGAGAGTGGATCCACGAACACGAGGGTCTCTTCTCCCCCAGCGACACCGGTAGGGAGGGAGAGCCACCAGGGAGGCGCCCCATGGTCGAGATCGGTTACGCGCTCTCCTGCGAGGAGCACCGGCCCAACGTTCTGGTTCACTACGCCCGCCGGGCAGAGCAGGTGGGCTTTACGTACGCGCTCATCTCCGATCACTACCACCCCTGGGTGGATCGCCAGGGCAACAGCCCGTTCGTCTGGACCGTCATCGGCGGCATCGCCCAGGCCACCGAACGGCTGCGCGTGGGCACCGGCGTTACCTGCCCCATCATGCGGTACCATCCAGCCATCGTCGCCCAGGCGGCGGCCACGGCCGCGGCGATGATGCCGGGCCGCTTCATCCTCGGCGTGGGGACCGGCGAGAACCTCAACGAGCACATCGTGGGGATGCGCTGGCCGGAGCCAGACGTTCGGCAGGATATGCTCGAGGAGGCGGTGCAGGTGATTCGCCAGCTCTGGCAGGGCGACTGGGTGAGCCACTACGGCCCTCATTTCACCGTCGAGAATGCCCGTATCTACACCCGCCCCGACGTGCTTCCTCCCATCGTGGTTGCCGCCGGCGGCCCGAAGGCAGCCAGGCTGGCCGGTCGCATCGGGGATGGCTTCATCAGCCTGGCGCCCGACCCACGGCTCTTGCGGCAGTTCGAGGTGGCCGGCGGTGCCGGCAAGCCGCGCTTCGGGCAGATCTCGGTGTGCTGGGCGTCCACCGAGGCGGAGGCGCGGCGCACCGCTCACCAGTGGTGGCCCAACGCCGGCCTCGGCGGCGCGCTGGGGTTGGAGCTGCGGCTGCCCCAGCATGTCGAGCAGGCGGCCCGGTTGGTCAGCGAGGAGGATGTCGCCCAGGTCGTCGTCTGTGGCCCCGATCCCGAGCGGCACATCGCCAGGATCCGGAGGTACCTCGCGGCCGGCTACGACCACGTCCACATCCACCAGATCGGTCCGGACCAGGAGGGCTTCTTCGGCTTCTATCAGCGGGAGGTCTTGCCGCGACTCCCCGAGCTCAGGGCGGCGGCGTAGACTCTCTCAGCACCAACCCCTCTGCGCCGCATCCGTAGGGGCAGGCCCCCGTGCCTGCCCGTCGTGCTGATGGCGCATGCTCCTCCGTGGGTTGCGGCAAGTATTGCCGGGCTTTGCTGGCACGCGGGTTGCATCTTTGCCTGGTATCGCGGTGACCGCACCGGATCGTCTCGGTGACCGGCGTGACGGAGAGCGAGGGGCGACACGGAGAGGAGAGACGCGGCGCTTCTCCCTCATCCCTCCTCCCAGTTTGGCGCCAGCGAATGCTGCCTGACAGCGAGTGGTATACTTGGGAAGACCTTGCCCCCGGCTTCCCTCTTCACCGAGTGGCCACCGCAAGGGAGGGGGCACAGAGAGTGAGGTTCTTGACACGCGGAGAGGGGGTGCCGTGGACCCGCGACTGCTCACTGCCGTGTCCACCGGAAAGCTCGCCGGCTTCCTGAGCCGACGCCTGCACCTGGGTGGCGGCACGACCTTCCCCGGCACGGTCGCCAGACGAATCGACGGCCAGTTGCTGACGAAGCTGTCGGCCAGGCTCGGCCGGGGCTCGCTCGTCGTCACCGGCACCAACGGGAAGACGACGACGACCCGGCTGGTCGCCAACATCGTCACGGCCGCCGGCTGGTCGCCCGTACACAACCGCGCCGGCGCCAACCTCCTCAACGGGCTCGCCACGGCGCTCGTCGCCCACGCGGCCCCCACCCGCACCGGCCGGTCGCCCGCGCCCGACGGCGCCGGCGCGGTCGGGCTGTTCGAGGTCGACGAGGCGGTCTTCCCCGCCGCGGTCCTGTCGCTTCAGCCGCGCGCCGTCGTCCTGACCAACCTGTTCCGGGACCAGCTTGACCGCTATGGGGAGATCGACCACCTCGCCCACCTCTGGCGCGGGGCGCTGGCCCGCTGTGGGCCGGCCACGACGGCGATCCTCAACGCCGACGACCCGGTCGTCGCGGCGATCGGGCGCGGGCTCGCCGGTCCGGTGATCTACTACGGGATCGAAGACGCCCGTCACTCGCTCGACGCGCCCGAGCACGCGGCCGACTCGAAGGTCTGCCCGGAGTGCGGCGCGCCGTACGACTACCGGGCGGTGTACTACGGCCACCTTGGTCTGTACCGCTGCCCGCGCGGCCACGTCGAGCGGCCGGCCGCGCACGTTGCCGCCGAGACCGTCGCGCTGCGCGGGGCCGACGGCGCTGAACTGACCATCCGCCTGCCCGCCGGTCCCGCAGGAGATGCGCCGGATGGCGCGGCGGACGGCGCGTCCAGCCAGACGCTCTCGCTGGCCGTGCCGCTCTCGGGCCTGTACACCGTCTACAACGTATTGGCCGCCATCACGGCGGCCCGGGCGCTCGGCGCCGACGTGCCGGCGATCGGCCGGGGCGTCGAGGGGTTCGCGGCGGCGTTCGGCCGTCTGGAGC
>JACPQP010000094.1 GCA_016190465.1 Chloroflexota bacterium | reverse complement strand
TTATGCGGCCAAAACAGTCACTTGCCGACGTGACCACCGCAGTGCTGGAAGGGCTGGAGCCCGTCCTGCGAGCGGCTCAGCCGGATTGGGTGCTGGTGCAGGGGGATACCACGACCGCGATGGCCGCTGCTCTCGCCGCTTTCTATCAGAAGGTCAAGGTGGGGCACGTGGAGGCCGGGCTGCGCACTCGCGACAAATACCAGCCGTTCCCCGAGGAGATCAACCGGCGGGTCGTCGGCGTACTGGCCGACCTCCACTTCGCGCCGACGGCCTGGGCTGCCGACAACCTGCGCCGTGAAGGTGTGCCGGATGATCGCGTGGTGATCACCGGCAATACGGTGATCGATGCGATCCGACAGGTCGCGTCCACGCCCTTCGACCCGTCCAGCACCCTTCTCGGTGCGTTGCCGATGGCGAAGAAGCGGCTGATCCTGGTGACAGCCCATCGCCGGGAGAACTTCGGCCGGGGGATGGAAGAGATCTGCGCTGGCCTCAAGGCGCTTGCCCAGCGTCACGACGATGTGCACCTCGTCTATCCCGTGCACTTGAATCCGAACGTGCGGGAACCTGTCTACCGGACGCTGGGCAATGTTCACAACATCACTCTGCTGCCCCCATTGGATTACCAGCCCCTGGTCTGGCTGCTGAAGCAGAGCTACTTTGTGATCACGGATTCCGGTGGCATCCAGGAAGAGGCGCCGGGGCTCGGGAAGCCGGTGCTGGTGTTGCGGTCGAAGACGGAACGTCCGGAGGGGGTACAGGCCGGAGTGGTGAAACTGATCGGGGCAGATCGACACGCAATCCTCGCCGTCGGCGAGGAATTGCTGGGTGACACGACAGCCTATCGACAGATGGCTCGAGCGATCAATCCGTACGGAGATGGCGAGGCATCCAGCAGGATCGTCGCAGCGCTGTCTCGTCTCCCACCGTCTGATTCAGAGGGATAGACATCAGACACCTATCTGTCGTCGTGGTCTCCCACAACAGCGCGGAGTGGCTACCAAACTGCCTGCCGCCGTTCCTGAGTGATGACGCTGCGAACTGCGATAGCGATGCCGCTCCGCATCCGGTCTACGTCGTCGACAATGCCTCGACCGATGGGTCCGTGGCGGTAGTTGAACGCCGGTTCCCCGCCGTGGTCGTGGTCAAGAGCCTCCAGAACCTCGGGTTCGCGGGCGGCGCCAACATCGGCATTCGCGCGTCCAACACCGACGTAGTGGTCATCATGAACCCGGATGTGACAGTGAACCCGGCGACGCTCGCCAGCCTGGCCACGGCGTTGAGTGGGGATCCTCGGGCGGCCATCGCCGGGGGCAAGCTGCTCTACCCGGATGGGCGGACGATCCAGCACGCGGGGGGAAGTCTTTCCTATCCGCTGGCGCTCGCCGACCACTATGGGTACGGCGCGGAGGACCGAGGGCAGCACGACCAGGCGCGCGAGGTCGACTACGTGACCGGCGCCGTCATCGCCGTGAAGAGGTCGGCCCTCGAAGAGATCGGCTCCTTTGACGAGGGGTTCTATCCCGCTTACTTCGAGGAGGTGGACCTCTGTTTCCGGGCCCGCCGGGCCGGCTATAAGGTGCTGTACGTCCCGCAGGCGGTCGCGATCCATCACGAGTCGGCCACCACCGGCAAGAACACACCCCAGTACTATCGCTATTACCACCGGAACCGCGTCCGGTTCGTTCTGAAGCACTACTCCGATGAGCGGCTCGCGCACGACTTTCTGCCAGCCGAGCGGGTGTGGCTGCGACAGTTGGGCTCTGAAGGAGAGTTGGCGGCGCTCCGGGAGGCGTACGCCGACAACCTGGCGGTGCTCGAGGATCGGGCTGATTTCATCGCCAATCCGGCGAACGTCGCCCCTTTGCCAACGAGCCGGTGTAAGGTGGAGACGCTGCGCGTGTTGGAGGGAAGCGTGGAGGAGATTCTGGCCGCCGGCAAGAGCCAGGTTGCACCGTCGCGGGATGGCCTCGCCGCCCTTGGCCTCAGGTGCCGCCTCGTCGAGCCACCCTTCGTCTCTGGCGCGCCGCTGGTCGGTCCTCTCATCGTCCGCTTCCGCCGGGTCTGGAACTGGATGGCCACCAAGTGGTACGTGCGGCCGCTCATCCAGCAGCAGAGCGAGTTCAACGCGCTGGTCGTCGAGGCGCTGCGAGAACAGCGCGCGGCAATCGATGAGGCGCTGCGAGAACAACGCACGGCGATTGACGAAGCGCTACGCGAGCAGGAGGCAAGACTCGCTGAGTCGCTACGAGAGCAGCAAGCAGTAACCCTCAGCGCCGTCGAGAGTGAGCGGAGCATTGTCGGCCTCCGCAAGGACCTGGCGCTCCTGGAGCACCGGCTCCAGCGGATGGAGGACCGACTGGCCGATCTCCAGCGGCTGCTGGCGGCATCCGGAAGTGAGCCGGATTCGCGGCAACGATGAGGATCGCCTTCTTCAGCCCGCTTGGCCCCCAGCGGACCGGCATCGCCGACTACAGCGAGGAGCTGCTGCCTCATCTTGTTCGACACGCCGAAGTCGACCTCTTCGTCGACGGCTACGCGCCGAGCAACCGCGAGCTGACGGCGCGCTTCCCCGCGTACGACCACCACCAGTTCGAGTCCCTGCGCCGGGCGCGCCGGTATGACGTGGCCCTCTACCAGATGGGCAACAGCCGGGCCCACGAGTACATCTACCGGATGCTGCCGCGCTTCCCCGGCATCACGGTCCTGCACGAGTACGTCTTGCACCACCTCGTCGTGGAGATGACCGTCAGCAGGGGTGACGAGGCGGCGTACGTCCGCGAGCTGGGCTACTGTCACGGACTGGCAGGTATCGAAGCGGCCCGGGAGGCGCTGCGCGATGGGCAGCGATTCCCCTACCTCCGGTATCCGGCCAACCGCCGGGTGGTCGACGCCAGCTTCGGGCTGATCGTGCACAGCGACTACGTGCGCTCGCTCCTCGCCGCCGATTCGCCAGGCACCGCCGTCGCGGTTGTCAACCAGCACGTCGTGCCCGCACCGATCCAGGAGGGGATGCTCGAGCTCAGACGGTCGTTGAAGCTGGACGAGGACGCGGTCCTGTTCGCCTCGTTCGGCCTGGCCACGCCAGAGAAGCGCCTCGGCGTCGCCCTGCGCGCTTTCCGCCGCGTTCGCGACCGGTTCTCCCGGTCGCGCTACCTCATCGTCGGCGAGGTGCCGCCCTGGCACGATCTCCAGCAGACCGTGGAGGAGCTCGGCTTGCGAGGTGCGGTCGACCTCCTCGGCTACGTCGAGAAGAGTGACCTGCTCCGGTACATCGCGGCCGTGGACGTCTGCGTGTCGCTACGCTGGCCGACGATGGGGGAGACTTCGGCGAGCACGCTGCGCCTGCTCAGCGCCGGCAAGCCGACGATCGTGTCCGCGGTTGGCTCGTTTGCCGAGCTGCCGGACGACTGCTGCCACAGGGTGCCGGTGGGCGAAGAGGAAGAGGAACGGCTCCTGGAAGCGATGCTCGCCTTCGCCGAGGATGCCACAGCTCGGGAGGCCATGGGCCTGCGCGCCCGGCAGTACACACAGGAGCACCACGCCGCTCAGACGTCCGCGGCGCAGTACATCGCGTTCATCGAGAAGGTTCTTGCATGAGAGCAAGTTGATGTATCTGCTCAAGGACACATTCCCGGTTTTCAGACACTTTCAACGTTGTGCCACGCGCCCCGTGGCCATGGCCGCCGTCATGAATGAAGCTCCGTGCGACACCCCAGAGCGCCTGGAGGACAAGATGAAGAACAGTACCTCTAACGGTGCCATCGTCGTCTTTGTGGTGATCTTGCTGGTTTACTTCAGCACCGCACGATCGTATTTCATCTACTGCGATGATCTCCTCATGTATGGATTGACCGAATCCATCGTCGATCGCGGCGATATCGCACTGGATGACCGATATCATCGTGGCTGGTGCCAGGGTATGCAAGGGACTGATGGTCGCCGCTACTCTTTCTATGGTATTGCACCCTCTCTGGTAGCTGTCCCATTCTACATGCTGGGTAAAGCGGTTGCCCCGCATCTCCGGGTCGCCGTCCACGTCGATCAAGATGGGCACGAACGACGGAGCGCGCTGGTTTTCCTGGTGTCGATGGCCAATGCCGTCACAACCGCCCTCGCCTGCACCCTCCTCTTTCTTCTTGCTCGAAAGCTCGATTATCAAGCTTCTGTTTCGGCAGTCCTGGCGGCCTTCCTCGGATTCGGCACAATGATGTGGCACTACTCCACGTTGTTCTTGAGCGAGCCGCTAACAACCGCCGCGCTAATTCTTGGCGTGTTGGGACTCATCGCGTATCCAGCAGATGGCCAACGGCGCTGGTTGGTGCTCTCCGGCGTGGGACTTGGAACGGCTATAGCTGCGCGTTCGCTTAACGTCTTGCTCATCCCCATCATGGCCCTGTACATTCTTCATGAACTCAAACGACGAAGGAGAGCAATCACTCTGCCAGCACTTGCACTATGGTTAACCCCGATTGGGATATGGCTCGTGATCATAGCGACTTACAATTATCTGCGGTTCGGTAGCGCTCTTGAGGGTGGTTACTTCCTGGGGCCGCACTCATTCACGACGCCACTGTACGTCGGCCTGTACGGACTGCTTCTCAGCCCGGGAAAGAGCATCTTCTTGTACAACCCCGTATTGGTTCTCGGCCTGGTGGCGTTTAGCACGTTCTGGCGGAAACACCGGTATGAAGCGCTGCTGCTTGTTGGGATAATCCTGGCCTATCTCATCCCGTACTCGTTGTGGCGATCCTGGCCAGGAGGAGGAGTCTGGGGCCCGAGGCTTCTGCTTCCCACGATTCCATTCGTGTTGCTCGCGGCGGCCCCGGTGTTGGCGGACATTTCACACTGGTCACAGGGAGTCGTGGTCGGCGCGCTCGGCGTCGCAACAATTGTGGTTCAGGTGACGAGTGTTCTCGTCCCATTCTGGGACTATCCCCGTTACGTGGGCCTTCCAGTCTCTCTCGAGCTTCTCGAAAAGTCGTTATGGAACCCCATGTATTCCCCAGTGAAAGTACACCTGGCGGTGTTCCTGCGTGGCACGTTCGTTTGGGATCTTGCCTTTGTCCAATACCAGTCGCCGGTGCTTCAGGTTGCCCAGGCCCTAGCGACGATCCTGGCTATGACAGTAGTGGCACTTACTGTTCGACATCACTCGCGAATCCGGTAGACTTGCAGCTCGTACCGGAACCGCCCGATGACGTCGGGGCGGTGATCCATGGAGGCGAGCGCCTCGGGCAAGTCGATGACCGTCGAGGCAACCAGCGTTCCGCGATACCCCCACTTCGCTACCTCGGGCGGCGACCCGCTCCGCACCCAGTACACCTCACGGCCACGCGCCATCAGATCGGCGATCACCCTGCCACCGGTTCCATCCTCGTCGGCCGGCTTCCACAGGATGAAGCTCGGGCGCCCCCCGATGAACTGCACGGGGGTGGACAGGCGTCGCCCGGCGTCTGAGTCGTCGAACAGCACTACGCTGCCCTCGGGTATCTGCGCCGCCAGGTGGCCGATCTGCTCCACCGCCCCTCGATACTCGACGTGACTCCGGAAGGGTAGCCATCCACCCAGCCCCGACGCCAGCATGATGAGGCCCAGCAGCGCCGGCAGCGCCGCCTCCGGCCAGCGGCCCCGCAGGGCGTGCTGCAACCGCCAGAGCAGATAGGCGTTGAAGAGCGCGAAGGCAGGGAAGATCACGGGCAGGTAGCGCCGCGCCGCCCAGAAGTGCAGCGGGCGGACGCGCCCGTCGTACAGGTGCAACACCGTGTCCAGCAGCGCGAGCGTCAGCACCACGGCCGTTCTCGTCGACCCGGCCCGGGTCACGGCGACGATGTACCCCAGAGTGCCCAGCAGGAGGCCAATGGGTGAGACGTACCAGCCCAGGATCACGAAGCTCAGTCGGTTCACCTGCGCATACGCTGCCTCGGGGGAGAGCGCAGCGATGGGCTCCGAAGGCGCGCCAAGTCTCGGCCGGATGTAGTACGCGTAGGCGGCGAGCAGCAAGATCCCTCCGGCGACCGTCGGCGTGAGCCTCGACAGGGGTAGCCGCTCCAGCCCCCGGGCAATCCAGTCCCGGCCAAGGACCAAGCCCAGTAGGGCGAGCGCTCCCAGACCGGCGGGCGCAGCCAGGCGGGCGAGCTCCGCACCTTGCAGCACCACCGCGTCCAGGACGTAGTAGGTGTATCCGGTGGACACGAAATGGGCGTGGAGCGCGGCGTGGAGCAGCACAAGCCCGTAGGCGGCGAGGAAGTACCCGTGCTCGGCGCGCCAGCGGCGCACGACCCACTGGTAGGCGAAAAAGCTGCCCAGGGCCACCGGTAGCATCACCGTCTCGATCTTGGTCAGGTGCACTGCCCCGAGCAACAGGCCCGCCAGCACGGCCAGCCATCGGCTTCGGATATCCAGCATCATCACGAAGGCTACCAGTCCACCGAACAACCAAAGCAGCACCAGGTTTTCGGCCACCGGGTACCGCGCGAACCAGATCACGGCGGGGTTGACGACCAGTAGAGCGGCCGCCAGGGGCGCCACCACGCCCCCGAACAGGCGCCGGGCCAGGAGATAGAACCCCACGACACCAAGGATCGCGATGACCGGTGTGGCCCAGAGACTGGCCCAGATCCCCCCCAATCCGTAGGCGATCGCCAGCACCGTGGGAAAGAGGTGAAACGCGTGTGGCGCGACAAGCCCACGCTCCACGTCGACGGTGTAGAAGCCGTCCATGCGGCCATGAACGGCGAAGAGATCGGCGAGCCCGGCCTTCGCGAGAGCGGCCATCTCGTGGTCGACGATGCCGATGGAGCCGGTTCGCGCAATGTTGATCCCCGTGCTGATATAGACGCCGGCATCGGCGGCCCCCAGGATGAACTCGAACGGCGGGGTGAACAGCGCCACGGCCAGGATCAGGGCGGGCAGCGCTCCCAGGACGTCGGCTGACCAGGTGATGGGAAACCCGAACCGGGTTCGGCGAAGCGCGACGACAGCGCCGGCCGCCGCTGCCAGCGCCAGCAAGCCCAGCCCGCCGATGGAGAAGCGCCCCAGCTCGGCCAGCGCCAGGCCAGACCAGCTCAGGACCAGCAGCGCCGCCAGAACCGCGAGGTAGATCACCTCCACGCCATGCACCGTGATGATCGGCTCTTCCCGCGCCAACCGACGGTCGATCGCCGTCAGCAGACGGTCCAGAGGCGATCTGGCGTCAGCAGCCGGCGACGATAGCTCGGTTACTCCCCGCAACGACTCTACCACCCTCCGCGCGATCGCGAGATCCGCGCTCTCGATCGCACCCCGGCCGCCGTCAGCCTCGACCGGCATCACTTCGCGGCCTCCTCGCCAGGGGAGTGTAGCACACGAGCGCCCCCACGCGAAGATGCCGGTCGCTGGGTCGCCGGGTTGTGGTCTCGCCTGTCCTTGCACCGCGCCCACGGCAGCGCGGAAGGCTGATGGGGATAACTACCGCAATTCGCAGAGGACCTGAGCAGGGGTCCGACCTCTCCCCCCTTCCCCCCTCCCCGACGCGGGGAGGGGGG
>JACPQP010000090.1 GCA_016190465.1 Chloroflexota bacterium | reverse complement strand
CCCGTACCCCGGGGGCGGCCACAGGGGGCCGCCCCTACACCGCATGGCACGCGACGTGATGGCCGCCGCCGACGTCTCGCCACTCGGGCTCCTCGCGGTGGCAGATCTCCATCGCGATCGGGCAGCGGGGGTGGAAGCGGCAGCCAGTTGGCGGGTTGATCGGACTGGGCACGTCGCCGGTCAGGACGATCCGCTCCCGCTTGGTGACGGGGTCGGGCCGGGGGATCGCCGAGAGCAGCGCCCGCGGGTCGGGGTGAAGCGGGCGCAGGAAGAGCTCCTGGCTCTCGCTCAGCTCCACCAGCTTGCCCAGGTACATCACCCCGATCTGATCGCTGATATATTTTACCACCGCCAGATTGTGGGCGATGAACAGGTACGTCAGATGGAGCTGCTGCTGAAGGTCCTTCAGCAGGTTGAGGATCTGCGACTGGATCGAGACGTCCAGAGCGGAGACCGGCTCGTCGCAGACGATGAACTTGGGGCGCAGCACGAGCGCGCGGGCGATGCCGATTCGCTGCCGCTGGCCGCCGCTGAACTCGTGGGGGTAGCGCCGGACGTACTGGGCCCGGAGGCCCACCAGGTCCATCGTCCCCTGGACGATCCGCTCTCGCTCGGCCCGGTCGCCGATGCCGTGGATCTCCAGCCCCTCGCCGATGATCGTGCCGACCGGCATCCGCGGATCCAGCGAGCTGAAGGGGTCCTGGAAGATGATCTGCATATGGCGCCGGAGCCGCTTCAGGTCGCCCCGTCGCTGCGCGAACAGGTCGACCCCCTCGAAGCGGACACTGCCGCTGGTGGCCGGTAGCAGCCGCAGGATCGTCCGGCCGATCGTGCTCTTGCCGCAGCCGCTCTCGCCGACGAGGCCGAAGGTTTCGCCTCGTCGAATGGCGAAGCTCACGCCGTCGACCGCCTGGACCTTCGCCACTGTTCGGTAGAGGAGACCGCCGCGCACCGGGAAGTGCTTGACCAGCCGATCGACCACGAGCATCTCGTCCTGGGTCCGGTCTCCTCCATCGGACCCGGGTTGGCTTGCCGAAGGTGCCTGGGCCATCTCCTCCTCCTAGAGCCAGCAGGCGACATCGGTCGCACCCTGGCACGTCAGCTCCGGCTCTCGTTCGCGGCACACGGGCATTACATGAGGGCACCGGGAGGCGAACCGGCAGCCCGGCGGAAGCCGAACGAGGTTGGGCACGGTGCCGCTGATCACGTTGAGACGCTGGGTGCGCGGGGTCTCCAGGGTGGGAATGCTCTCAAGGAGCCCCTGGGTATAGGGATGCCGCGGGCTCTTGAACAGCGAGGCGACGTCACTCCGCTCGACGACCTTGCCGGCGTACATGACCGCGACCTCCTCGGCCATCTCGGCGATGACCCCGAGGTCGTGCGTGATGAGGAGCACCGCCATGTTGATCTTCCGCTTGAGCTCCTTCATCAGCTCGAGAATCTGCGCCTGGATGGTCACATCCAGCGCGGTCGTCGGCTCATCGGCGATCAGGAGCTCCGGATCGCAGGAGAGCGCCATCGCGATCATGACCCGCTGGCGCATGCCGCCGCTCAGCTCATACGGATAGGCGCGGCTCCGGACCTCGGGCTGGGGAATCCCGACCAGTCGGAGCATCTCGATCGCCCGGTCGCGCGCGGCCTTCGCACCGAGCTGCCGGTGGACCTGCACCGCCTCGGCGATCTGGTCGCCGACCGTGAAGACGGGGTTGAGCGAGGTCATTGGCTCCTGGAAGATCATCGAGACGCGGTTGCCCCGGATGCGCTCCATCTCGCTCTCGGCCAGCCGGACCAGATCGCGCCCGCCGAACCAGATCTCGCCGGACACGATCCGTCCCGGCGCGGCGATCAGGCGCATAATCGAGAGCGAGGTCACGCTTTTGCCGCACCCCGACTCGCCGACGAGCCCGATGGTCTGCCCGCGGCGGACGGTGAGGTCAACGCCGTCGACGGCCGGCACGACGCCGTCGTCGGTGAAGAAGTGCGTGCGGAGCCCGCGAACCTCGAGCAGCGCGCTGTTGCCGCCGTCGCGCATACGCCACCCCTATGCTCGTAGCATCTGTCGCTGCCTACCTTAGCACAGTCGCCCCGGTGGGTCAATTCGACGTCGGTCGCGTGGCATGTACTACTAATGGTATTTAGCGGAGACTGCGCGTGGGCGCCTTCCGGGGCCGGCCGGGGGCTTGACAAGATCAGCCAGCCCATCTATAATGACGACACGTAGTCAGATTGGATCATGGGCGGTTAGCTCAGCTGGTTAGAGCGCCACGTTGACATCGTGGAGGTCACTGGTTCGAGTCCAGTATCGCCCACCGACCGGACGGCCCGCTCGATCTCGCGCCATCGAGCGGGCCGTCTCTGTTTCTGATGACATGGAAGGAGGGGACGTTGAGCCGCCAACCACCGCCCAAGAACCAACCGGAGAAGCGCGTCGAAGAGAAGGTCGGCCGCTTTCTCGGCAAGCTGGTCAAGAAGGCCACCAAGACGCGCGTCTGGCAAGAAAGCGCCGAGGCTTTCGAGGCCGGCAAGCGCGGCGAGTACCCACCGAAGAAGTAGCGCGATTCTTACGGTGCGCTCATTGTCTCGCTCGGCCCGCGTTGCTATAGTCCTGGCAGATCATCCGCGGGAGAGGGCGGGAGTTGGGAGCCAGGGAGGGACCTCTCCCCCACCCCCCTCCCCGACGCGGGGAGGGGGG
>JACPQP010000009.1 GCA_016190465.1 Chloroflexota bacterium | reverse complement strand
GGGTAGAGGGGGGGGGCTGGTCGGGCGTGTGCTTGAGATATGTCAAGAGCATGCCGGATAGGAGGTAGGACTTGTCGTTTGGAGTCAGACCCGTGGAGGAGGCAATGCCCTACAAAGTGCTCGTCGTCGACGACGATCCGAGCTTTCTCGAATTGATGCAGACGTTGCTCAACTCGGAGGGGTACAGGGTCCTGACCTGTTCGCATAGCCAGGATGTGCCGGACACGATCCATCGGGAGAGGCCTGACGTCGTGACGCTCGACCTGCGCATGCCGGATATGTCGGGCTGGCAGATCCTCGATGCGCTGAAGCAGCATCCGGAAACGATGCGGATCCCGGTGATCGTCGTCTCGGCAGCCGGCACCGAGCTTTCGGAGACCCGCGCGCGTCTCAGTCACTACGAGGGGCGCAACGTGAGCTCCCTCGTCAAGCCGTTTGAGATCGACGAGCTGCTCTCGCGCATCGCCGACGCGATCCCGTCGGTCTCGGCCGAGCGGCGTGACTCCTCCAGTGCGGCGTGAACCCCCACCCCGCCTGCCGGTGCGCTCCGTCGCCCCCTCGAGGAGCGGAGGGCGTGGAGCGAGGAGCGACACCCCTCCCCCCTCTCTCCTCCCGCATCGCCCCCTCAGTAGGTCGAAACGTTGATCTCCACCATCTGGCCGGTTGCCTCGTAGACCACCCGCTCACAGATATTCGTGACGCGGTCGGCGATCCGCTCCAGATTATGGGCGACCCAGAGCAGCCAGGTCGCGCGGTCGATGGTGTGCGGGTCGGCCATCATGTAGGTCAGCAGCTCCCGATAGACCTGGTCGTACAGGGCATCGACCTCGTCGTCTTCCTGGGCGATCGCCCGGGCCGGTTCGACACTGTGGGCGACAAAGGCGTCGAGCGCGCGCCGCAACATGTCCCGCGCCTTCTCGGCCATCCGGGGCAGGTCGACCAGAGGCTTCAGGAGCGGCTTGTCCGCGTGCATGAGCGTGATCTTGGCGATGCCGACGGCGTAATCACCGATCCGCTCCAGGTCGACAATAATGTAGAGGATCGCGACAGTCGCCCGCAAGTCGGAGGCCATCGGCTGCTGCGTGGCGATCACGCGGATCGCCTGCTCCTCGATTTCGAAACGCTTGCCGTTGACGACCCGATCCTCGTCGATCACCCCACGTGCCCGGTCGAAGTCGCGGCGGGCGAGGCTCTGGATCGCCTCGTCGACGGCCTTGTCAACCATGCTGCCGAGGATCAAGACCTGGTCGTGCAGGTGTTGGAGCTCCCGCTGGTAGGCGTCGCGCGGCATCCGTTCACTCCTCCTAAATGATCCGGCATCGGGCGTGCTCCCCGCTCGCCGGCTCCAGCGACCTGAGATCACCGCAGATGAACGCGGCCCTCACCCCTCGCCCCTCTCCCACCGGGAGAGGGTTAGGGGGTGCGGGCGCCGGACCATCTAGCCGAAGCGGCCGGTGATGTAGTCCTCGGCTCGGCGATCGCGCGGATTGGTGAAGACTTCGCTCGTCGGTCCGTATTCCACCAGGCGGCCGACCCGGTCGTCCCCCGCCAGCAAGAAGGCGGTGTAGTCGGAGATTCGTGCCGCCTGCTGCATGTTGTGGGTGACGATCGCGATCGTGTAGCGCTCCTTCAGTCGCAGCATGAGGTCCTCAATCTTGAACGTCGCGACCGGGTCGAGCGCCGAGCAGGGCTCGTCCATGAGGAGCACCTCCGGTTCGACGGCCAGCGCGCGGGCGATGCAGAGTCGCTGCTGCTGCCCACCCGACAGCGAGGCGCCGGACTGGTGGAGCTTATCCTTCACTTCGTCCCAGAGCGCGGCCTCGCGCAGACACCGCTCGACGACCTCGTCCAGATTTTTCTGCCGATACCCGCCGACGAGTCTCCACCCGGCGACGACGTTGTCGGCGATCGACATCGCGGGGAACGGGTTCGGCTTCTGGAAGACCATGCCGATCAGCCGCCGCACGCGCACCGGGTCGACACCGGGGGCATAGATCTCCTGTTCGTCGAGGTAGACGTGGCCGTTCACGCGCGGCGAGCCAGGCGTCACCTCGTGCATCCGGTTCAGACAGCGAATAAACGTGGACTTCCCGCAGCCGGACGGACCGATAATCGCGGTGATCCGGTTTGGCGCGATTGGCAAGCTGATCCCATCGATTGCCTGCTGAGCGCCATACCATGCCGACAACTGTGCAGTCCGCATCGCGTGTCCCCGGACACCCAGCGGCTCGGGCTCGGCCAGCGCCGAGCGGGCGTCTCCCGAGGGTGTGAATTCCGAGTGTCGTACCATTCTGGCTCCTGATTCTCGGGCCTGCCAGGTAACGTCTTGCAGGTTCGGATTGCCCAGGCGGATCATCGTCCAGTCCTTCCCCTGGCCGCGAGACGCGTTACCAGGCTCAGCGTGCCGATGACCCCGATCAACACCAGTGCGCTGCCCCAGGCCTTGGTGTGCCAGTCCTCGTAAGGCGAGACCGCGTAGTTGTAGATCTGGACGGGTAACGCGGCCATCGGTTGCGTCAGGTCAAAGCTGAAGAACTGGTTGCCAAGCGCGGTCAGCAAGAGCGGGGCCGTCTCGCCTCCGGCTCGCGCCAGCGAGAGGACGACGCCGGTGATGATGCCGGCCCGCGCGGTCGGCAGTACCACAAACAGGATCGTCCGCCAGCGCGGCACTCCCAGGGCCAGCGAGGCTTCGCGCAGCGTCGTCGGTACCAGGTGAAGAATCTCCTCGACCGTGCGGGTGACAATGGGGATCATAATGATCGCCAGGGCAACTGCTCCGGCGATGCCAGAGTAGTTGCCGACGAGCTGCCGGACGACGAGCGCCCAGACGAAGACGCCGACGACGATCGAGGGCAGTCCGGCGAGCAGGTCGATGACAAAGCGAACCACGTTGGCAAAGCTTCCCCGCCCGTACTCGGAAAGGTAGACCGCGGCGCCGATCCCGATGGGGATACCGATCGCGCTCGCAACCGCGAGCATCGTGAGAGTGCCAAGGATCGCGGGGGCAACGCCTCCGCCCGGCTCGCCGTAGGGCAGTGGACGCTGGGTGAAGAACGCCGGATTCAGGGCCGGCGCGCCACGCCAGATGACATAGCCCAGCACCAGCAGCAGCACGACGACACCGCTCGCGGCGCTGGCCACGAGCAGCGCCACGAAGAGCCTGTCAAGCGCTTGCCGTCGACGCAGGCTCGCGTCGGGCTGGAGCAGGTTCACCGGAACAGGTGCCCTCGGTTCTTCAGCCGACATCACGCTTGCCACTCGCTATACTCGCATTCGGCCGCCTGGCTGATGGGCGAAGCGCCAGACTAACAGCCGGGCCAGAGCATTCACGACCAACGCCACCAACAGGAGGACGAGCGCGACCTCGACGATCGCGCTGAAGTAGATTGCCGTGTCGGCCTCGGTGAACTGGTTGGCGATTGCCGAGGCCATCGTGTAGCCGGGCGTGAACAGGGAAGGGCTGATCGCGGTCGAGCTGTTCCCGATGACCATCGTGACGGCCATCGTCTCACCAAATGCCCGCGCCAGCCCGAGGATGACCGCCCCGATGATGCCGGCCCGCGCGTAGGGCAGAACGGCGAACAGGATCGTCTCCCGCCGGGTCGCGCCGAGCGCCAGCATTCCCTCACGCTGGATCGGGGGCACCGCCAGGATGACCTCGCGCGAGACCACCATCACCGTCGGGAGAATCATGATCGCGAGAATCACTCCACCAATGAGCAGGTCCTTGCCAAGAATCGAGCCGGAGAAGAGGGCTCCGACGATCGGCACTTGCCCGACGGTACCCTGCAAGCCAGGCTCGACCACGAACCGCATGAAGGGTGCGAGGATGGAGAACGCCCAGAGGCCGAAGATGATGCTCGGGACGACCGCGAGCATCTCGACGGTGAAGGAGAATGGCTCCCGCAGCCAGCGTGGAGCGTATTCGGTCACGAAAACCGCCGAGCCGACCGCGACGGGAGTGGCGAGCAGGATGGCGATGAGCGACGTCACCAGCGTACCGTAGATGTAGGCCGCGGCGCCAAACTCCTCGAACACCGGGTCCCAGTTGCTCGTGACGAGGAAAGAGAAGCCATACCGGGCGATCGCCGTGCGTGCGTAGATGAAGAGAAGGACGACGATCGCCCCGAGCAGCCCCAGCGCTCCGGCCGCGCAGAGCCGCACCAGCCACGCAAACATCGCGTCACTCCGCCGCGAGCTGCCGGTCAGACTTCGCGCCCAGTTCCTCAACCCGGGATCCCAAGCCACGTTCTTCCCCTCGTTCCCCTGATCGAGCGCCTCCCCCTCTACCCCAACCCCTTCCCCCACCAGGGGGGAAGGGGCGGAGCT
>JACPQP010000089.1 GCA_016190465.1 Chloroflexota bacterium | reverse complement strand
GTACAGCTCGCTCGACGAGTGACTCACCATCGGGAACGGCCTCCTCGCTCCGAGTTGCGGACCTCACCCCCGGCCCCTCCTGTTTCACGGAGAGAGGGTGCGGACCTCACCCCCTACCCCCTCTCCGACACGGAGAGGGGGGTAGGGGGGAGAGGTCCGGCTTCCCAGTGGAGCAGCCTGATTCTACCACGCCCGCGTCCCTTCCCACACCCCACCCCAGGATGGTCTGGTTCTTGCCACATCGTCGCGCCTGATCGCAACGGACCCGATCCAGAAAGGAGAGATTGAGATGCCAGCCGTGCTCGTCTTGCTCATCATCCTCGCTCTGATCGCGCTCATCGGCCTGATCTCGATCATCGGCGACATTCTTGGCGTCATCCTGAGCCTGATCGTCGCCGGTATCGTCGGTGCCATCGCCGATGCGGTTGTTCCGGGCAATATCCCCTACGGGTTCCTCGGCTCGGTGCTCGCGGGTCTCGTTGGGACCTGGCTGGGCGTGGCGCTGCTGGGGACGATCGGCCCGGTCATCTTCAACATCCCGATCGTCTCGGCGTTCATCGGCGCCCTGATTGTCGCCTTCATCTATAGCCTGCTCACCCGGCAGATGGCTGGTCGGCGCGTGTACTGAGTAGCTGTCGCCATCTGCGTGTATCTGCGTTCACCAGGCACCTGGCCAGCGGCGCGATGTTCTGGCGCAGCATGACGTATTGACGCCCGCACCGGTTCCGAGTACAATGGGCGGCGTGCGTGAATACGTGTGGGAGGTCGCCTATGCTGCGGAGTGTGGCGCTGGCGGGGAGTGAGAAGCGGAGGTCACGCCTGCTGTACCGGGAAGCGACGGATGGCCGGCTGTTCGCGTTGCCGTTCGTGCTGGGGTTCCTGGTTTGGTGGCTGTACCCGATGGGGTACTCGATCTACCTTATCTTCCAGGACTGGGACCTGCTCACTCCGCCCAAGTTCATCGGGCTGGCCAATATCACGAAGATGCTGGCCGATCCGAAGGTCGGGATCTCGCTGGTCAACACGGCCTTCTACACGTTCGTCGGGGTGCCGGTCCACCTGCTGGTGGCGCTGATCCTGGCGCTGGCGCTCAACGTCCCGCTCCGGGGCATCGCCGTCTATCGGACCGTCTTCTACCTTCCCTCGATCACGCCGATTGTGGCCAGCGCCGTGGTCTGGCTCCAGATCTTCCAGCCGGAGTTCGGCATCCTCAACGCGGCGCTTGGCCAGGTTGGCATCCCGCCGGTCAAGTGGCTCTTCGATCCTGTGGTTGCCAAGCCGGCGTTCATCTTTATGTCCACCTGGGGCATCGGGCCGCAGATCCTGATCTTTCTGGCCGGGCTCCAGTCGGTTCCCGAGAGCCTGCACGAGGCCGCGGCGATCGACGGGGCGGACGTCTGGCAGCGCTTTCGGCACATCACGGTCCCGATGATCTCTCCGGTCATCCTCTTCAACCTCGTCGTCGGCATCATCGGCAGCTTCCAGGTCTTCACCTCGGCCTTCATCATGACCGACGGCGGTCCGCAGGACGCGACGCTGTTCACGGTGCTCTACCTCTACCGCAACGGGTTCCAGTACTTCCGGATGGGCTACGCGTCGACCATCGCCTGGATGCTGTTCTTCATCATCGTCTTCTTCACGGTGATCCAGTTCAAGATGGCCAATCGCTGGGTCTACTACGAGGGATCGAAGCGCTGAGCGTGACGACGTCGTAGGGGCGAACCTTGTGTTCGCCCCGCTTCTGTCACTTGTTCTCTCATTCGTCTGGGGGGCGAACATCGGGTAGTTGGGAGGTAACGGCAGGTGGCCGGGATGGAACAGTCGATGGCACTCGGACAGCGGAGGGAGATCGCCGGCTATCGCGGCCGCTCGCCGCGACGGCTCGTCGGGCACGCCATCCTCCACGTGGTGCTGATCGTGGTGGGCATCACGTTCTCGGTTCCCCTCCTCTGGGTGATCGTCACCTCACTCAAGGCGCCGAACAAGGTCTTCACCTATCCCATCAGGTGGATCCCCGACCCCCTGGTCTGGTCCAACTACCCGGACATGTTGCAGATCCTCAAGATCACCGGCCGCCCTGCGATGCTCCTGTTTGCCCAGAACACGCTGATCATCGCGGTGGCGGCAACCCTCGGGTCGGTGATCTCCACGGCATTCATCGGCTATAGCCTGGCGCGACTGCGCTGGCCCGAGCGCGACTACGTCTTCGCTCTCTGCCTGGCCACGATGATGCTGCCGGGCGTCGTCACCCTCATTCCGACCTTCCTGATCTACCGCAACGTCGGGTGGATCGACACCTTCCTCCCGCTGATCGTCCCCTCCTGGTTCGGGATGAACGCCTTCTACGTCTTCCTGATGCGGCAGTTCCTCCTGAGCCTCCCCTACGAGCTCGAGGAGGCGGCGCGGGTCGACGGCGCGAGCAGTTTCCGAATCCTCTGGCAGGTGATGGTGCCCCTCTCGGGTCCGGTCATCGCCACCATCGCCATTTTCTCGTTCCTGGGCCACTACAACGAGTTCATGGGTCCGCTCATCTACCTCAGCTCCAACGAGAACTTCACGCTGGCGCTGGGACTCCGCATGATCCAGGGGCGCTTCGGCACCCAGTGGCCGATCGTCATGGCCGCCTCGACTGTGATGATCGCGCCGCCGATCGTCATCTTCTTCCTGGCGCAGCGGTACTTCATTCGCGGCATTCAGCTCACCGGTCTCGCGGGGCGATGATGGACTGCCGCATCGCTCGATCAGCGCGGCGGTCTCTTTCGCACACTCACTCAAATCACACTTCATGGAGGCAAGGGATCGACATGCAAGGGAACCTTCAGCGTCTGACCCGGCGGCGAGTCCTGGCGGGGGGCGCAGCAGGCCTGGGGTTGGCTCTGCTGGCCGCGTGCGCGCCAGCGCAGCCGGAGGCCAAGCCCGCCGAGAAGCCCGCGGAGAAGCCCGCGGCGGCACCGGCCCAGCAGGCTCCCGCCAAGAGCGGGGCCACGGCGGTCAAGTTCTCGGTCTGGGGCGACGTTCAGGACAAGGACGTCTACGACAACATCACCGACGACTTCAACAAGGCGCAGCAGAAGGTCAGCGCGACGCCGGAGCAGTGGGTCGGCAACTTCTACGACAAGCTGAAGACGGTGCTGGCGGGTGGCACCCCGCCCGACATCACCTACATCCAGGGCTGGGTCTGGCAGCCCTACGCGGTGAAAGACGTCTTCGTCGACCTCAACCCCTACAAGACGAAGGACAACCACACCGCCCCCTGGCCCGACCAGGAGAACTACAAGTACCAGACCCAGTTCCGCGGCAAGCTCATCATGCAGCCGTCGGACACGGGTGGCATGGTGATGTTCTACAACAAGGCCCAGTTCGACAAGATGAAGGTCCCCTACCCGACCGACGAGTGGACCTACGATCAGTTCGTCGACATCAGCAAGAAGCTGACGACCACCACCGGGGAGCGCAACTACGGCTATCAGATCAACGGCGGCTACATCCGGAACATCCCCTGGATACGGTGGAAGGGCGAGCTGGAGTGGGACACCATCGCCGAGCCGAAGAAGGCGCTCTGGGACCAGCCGGGCATCATCGAGGGCATCCAGTTCCAGCAGTATGACGCCATCAACACCCTCAAGATCAGTCCGTCGCCGGTCGAGATGACCGGTGGGGCAAACCAGCTCCAGACGGGCAACGTGGCGATGAAGTACGAGGGCCCGTGGTTCCTCCCCAATATGCAGGGGGCGAAGGCCAAGCGCGAGGGGGGCACGCCCTTCGACGTGGTGCTGCTGCCGATGGGCCCCAACGGCAAGCGCCTCACCCACCTGGCCGTCATCCACGGCCACTGCCTGATCAAGGCGGGTAAGAACCAGGACGCGGCCTGGGAGCTCATGAAGTGGTTCTCGAGCGACAACGGCCAGAAGCGCATCGCCGACGGTGGTCGCCAGCCGATGAACTCGGCGATGACCGTGAAGCACTGGGTGGAGACGGCCAAGAAGAACTTCAACTTCAAGTACGCCGAGGCGTTCGCGAAGTCGCTGGAGATGGGCAGCATCGACATTGTCGGCGAGATCGACGACACGTTCCTCTGGAACGAGGTGCACAAGGCGGCCTGGGACGCCATGCAGGGCGGCCAGAAGAAGGCGAGCGAGCTCATCCCTGATATGAACAAGGCGATGCAGAAGATCCTCGACGACTACTGGGCCAAGCAGAAGTAGGCGTCGAGCGATCAGCAAGCAGCCCTTGACGCCAGCGACTCCGGGTTGCTATAATGGGTCACACAAACAGGGCGTTGAACCGGACAAGTAGTCGCCAGGCGCACGCCAGAGATGCGGGATCACCGGCTGCGAGTCCCGCTCGTGGCGCGGGTGACGAAAACCACCGGTGAGCCGGTCGCGGAACGTCGCGCGGGCCCGGCCGTAGGGGCAGGCCCCCGTGCCTGCCCCTAGCGCCGCGTGGCCAGTATGCCGACCCGATTGGCCTCCGTTACCAGGCCAGGCTGAGCGCAGCGCAAGACCGGTCGACGGTCCGCGTTGAAGCTGGGTGGAACCGCGAGAGGAAAAGCCTCCCGTCCCAGGGGACGGGAGGCTTCTTGTTTTCAGGAGGACAAAAGATGGCTGAGATGAGCGATCTCGAACGGATGCGCCACTCCGCGGCGCACGTGATGGCGGAGGCCGTGCTTCACCTGTTCCCGGAGGCCAAGTTCGCCATTGGCCCGCCCATCGAGGATGGCTTCTACTACGACTTCGACCTGCCGCGGTCCCTCACGCCCGAGGATCTCGGCCGGATCGAGCAGAAGATGGCCGAGATCGTTCGGTTGAACGCGCCGTTTGTCCGCTCGACGATGCCGAGGGAGCAGGCGATCTCCTTCTTCCGGGACCGGAATCAGCCGTACAAGATCGAGCTGATCGAGGGGATCGACGAGGACCCGGTCGGCATCTATCAGTCGAACACGTTCGTCGACCTCTGCCGGGGACCGCACGTTCCCTCGACGGGGAAACTGGGACCATTCAAGCTCCTCAGCGTGGCCGGCGCCTACTGGCGCGGCGACGAGCACCGACCGATGCTTCAGCGCATCTACGGCACAGCCTGGCCAACGCGGGAGGAGCTTGACGCCTACCTCGAGCGCCTCGCAGAGGCGCAGCGACGCGACCATCGGCGGCTCGGCCGGGAGCTGGGGCTGTTCAGCGTCCACGACGAGGTCGGCGCCGGTTTGATCTTCTGGCATCCCAGGGGCGGGCGGCTGCGCACGGTGATCGAAGACTACTGGCGCAAGCGCCACTATCAGGCCGGCTACGAGCTGGTCTACACGCCGCACGTGGGCAAGGCCAACCTGTGGGAGACGAGCGGGCACCTGGGCTTCTACCGCGAGAACATGTTCGCGCCGATGGACCTCGACGGGCAGGAGTACTTCATCAGGCCGATGAACTGCCCGTTCCACATCAAGATCTACCAGAGCGCGGTTCACAGCTACCGCGAGCTGCCGATCCGCCTGGGCGAGCTCGGGACGGTGTACCGGTACGAGCGCCCCGGGGTGCTCCACGGGCTGCTCCGCGTCCGCGGCTTCACGCAGGACGACGCGCACATCTTCTGCCGGCCCGACCAGGTGGAGGACGAGATCTTCCGGGTGCTGGAGCTGAACCGGTCGATCCTCTCCGCGTTCGGCTTCAGCGACTACCGCGTGTACGTCGCGACGCGGCCGGACAAGTACGTCGGCGAGCCAGCCGACTGGGACCGGGCCACGCTGGCCCTCCAACGGGCAGTGGACCGGCTGGGCATCTCCTACGAGGTCGACGAGGGTGGTGGCGCCTTCTACGGCCCGAAGATCGACTGGAAGATCCGGGACGCGCTCGGCCGCTCCTGGCAGTGCAGCACGGTGCAGTTCGACTTCAACCTGCCCGAGCGCTTCGACCTGAGCTACGTCGGCGACGACGGCCGGCCGCACCGACCGTACATGGTCCACCGGGCGCTGCTCGGCTCGCTGGAGCGGTTCCTGGGTGTATTGATCGAGCAGTACGCCGGGGCGTTCCCGGTCTGGCTGGCGCCCTACCAGGCGGTGGTGATCCCCATCGCCGACCGCCACCTGCTCTATGCCGAGGAGGTGGCCCATCGGCTCGCCGCGGCCGAGATCCGCGTGGATGTCGACGCGCGCCGGGAGAAGCTGAACGCGAAGATCCGGGACGCGCAGTTGCAGAAGGTGCCCTACATGCTGGTCGTCGGGGACGCGGAGGCGCAGAACGGGACGGCGGCCGTCCGGCTGCGCAGCGGCGAGAACCTCGGCCAGCGCCCGCTCGACGAGTTCATCGCGCTGGTGTCGTCGATCATCCGCACGCGCTCGCTGAGCCTCACGGACCCCGGCGTCGTCGTGGGGGAGCCGCAGGCGGCAGGCGCGCGGTGAGCAAAGTGTGTGAGAACCCCCTCACCCCCTGCCCGCCGTTTCTGAGCCGGATCCCACCAGGGGAGAGGGGGACGAGGCGACGGGGCGTATTGGCGACGGGGCGTCTGGGTACGTCCCGTCGCTCCGTATTGGGGGCGGGAGTTGGGGGTGGGTGTCACGCCTTTTCACCCGCTCCCTGCACACGCCGAGGGTGTCGGGCAGATGCGACTGCGGTGGGTCAGC
Source organism: Chloroflexota bacterium (assembly GCA_016190465.1). Taxonomy (GTDB): domain Bacteria; phylum Chloroflexota; class UBA6077; order FW602-bin22; family JACPQP01; genus JACPQP01. Next base: position 3,329 of record JACPQP010000089.1, on the reverse strand, counting down.
GAAACCGAATCAGGAGTTGAAGGCGATGGGAAAAAGGGAAGAACTCTTGGCCAGGATAGCCGTCGCCCCGAATATCTGTTTCGGCAAGCCGTGTATCAAGGGACACCGCATCTGGGTATCCCTGGTGCTGGACTTCCTCGCCAGCGGCTGGACTGCCCAGGACATCTTGAACAACTATCCGGGGCTTGAAGAGGCAGACATCCTGGCCTGCATCGCATATGGTGCTGAGATGGCCAGGGAGCGCTACGTCGACATTCCCCCGCTCCTTTTCAGGCCCTCAGCGTACCACGGAATCGCTGTCCTGCGCCTGCCCCCTCGCGCGACGCCCGACGACCTGCACGACACGGTCCGGACGCTCACCGGCGGTTTGGAGCGCGAGAGCATCGAAGGTAAGCTTTGGATCGTCCAGCGGGGGCGCATTCGCAAGTCCAGGAGGGGGACGACGATGGCTAGCGCGCCGTACATACCCTGGCATCAAAAGGAGGAGTGGCAGTGCTGTCGGTGATCTTCTGTGGCAATAGTCGAGTCGAGACGCGCGAGGTGCCGGATCCCCGGCCGGCGCCGGGGGAGGTCTTGCTTCGCGTCCGCGCGTCGGCGCTCTGCGGCAGCGAGTTGAAGGCGTATCGGGCACCAGAAGGCCGGCCCCTCAACGGCGGCCACGAGATCGCCGGGGAGGTCGTCGCGGTCAACCACACCAGCCTCCGCGCGCCGGGCGATCGCGTGGCGGTCGACGTCATGGTCGGCTGTGGCCGTTGCCATCACTGCCTCAGCGGCGACCCGAAGTACTGCCCCGAGCTGAACCTGAAGATCGGGGGGCACTCCCAGTACGTCACGGTCGCGGCGTCGGCCTGTCTCCTGCTCCCCGACGACGTCGCTTTCGACACGGGGGTTCTCCTCGGCGGTGACTTCGTCGGGACAAGCTATCGGGCGATCAAGCGGCTGGGTCTGACGGCGACCGATACCGCACTGGTGATCGGCGCGGGGCCAGTCGGGCTCGGCGCCGTCAGCCTCCTGAGGTTCCTGGGGCTCAGAGTGCTCGTCACGGAGCCGTCCGCCTACCGACGCGACCTCGTGGCGAGGCTGGGAGCGGTCGTGCTGGATCCGCACGCGGTCGACGTCATCGGCGTGACCGCGGACCTGACGGCTGGTCTCGGGCCAGACGTCGCCATCGACTGCGCGGGCCGGCCCGAGACGCAGAACCTGGCGCTGGATGCGGTTCGCGTCAAGGGGAAGGTTGGCTTCGTGGGCGAGAACAGCGCGCTCACCATCAACCCGAGCAAGCAGATCATCCACAAGGAGCTCACGGTGGTCGGGTCCTGGTACTTCACGTCCGCCGACTACCACGAGATCCTGGCGCTCTACCGGCGGGGCTACCGGGTTGACCACTTGATCACGCATCGTTTCCCGATCGAGCAGGCGGACCTGGCGTACCGCACGTTTGCGGCGGGCGAGACGGGGAAGGTCCTGATCTCTTTGTGGTGAGCCTCGTGCCCTCTCGCCCCGTCGAAGGGGGAAAAGGGCCAAAGGGGAACCCTACCCCGCGACCGGCGCCGGGGCGCGCTGGGGCCGGGGCAGCCGCTGCGTCACCAGCATCGAGAGGGCGATGAAGACCGCGCCCAGCAGAAACGGGGTCTGAAAGCCGTATTGCACCCAGAGGACCCCGCCGATCGGCGGCAGGACCATCGCCGAGATGTGCATCGTGGTCACCCCCATCGCCAGCGAGCCGCGGATGTCTTCCGGCGCGGCGATCCGCTTCAGGTAGGTGTTAACGCCGATGCTGAACAGCAAGGCGACGTTGTAGATCAGGTACAGGCCGATCGCCAGGTCGCGATGGGGGACGAGCGCGAGGCCCAGAAACACCAGAAACAGCGCCAGGTAGCTGAACGTCATCGTCCGCCGTTCACCGAAGGTGTCGACCAGTCGCCCCACCCGCTCGGACAGCGACATGTTCAGCAGCATCGACACGGCGAACAGCAGGGTGATGGTCTGGACGCCGATACCGTAGTGCTGCACCAGGAGAAAGATCCCGAACGCCTGGAAGACCTCCATCCGGCAGCCCTCGAGGAAGTTCAGGGCGTAGTACAGCCCGTACTTCCGCCGGACGATGATCCGCTCCGGACTGCGCTTCACCAGCTCGGCGGGAAAGCGGGCGATGGCGACGACGCCGGCGAGGACGATCACCGCCGAGACGACGAACCAGGTCCGGTAGCCGACCTGGGCGATCAAGAGGAAGGTCAGCCCCATGGCCAGGAGGGAGCCGGCGAGGCCGATGGACTGGAGCCGGCCGAGGGTCCGGCCGGTCTGGCCCTGCCGGGCGACGGCCAGCGCGAACGCGCCGTTCAGCGTATACCAGGCGTGGAAGCCAGTGCTGAAAACCAGGAGGGGCAGCAGCACCCCCTCGAACGAGTAGGCGAGCGAGTAGCCGGCAAACCCGACTCCCATCACCGCGATGCACACTGCGGCGAGCCGCGGCGGCGCGAAGCGCATGGTCAGCGCCACGATGGCAAACATCAGGAAGCCGGGGGTCTCGCGGACGGTCGTCAGCAGGCCCATCTGGTCGGCGCGGATGCGGAGATCTTCAACGTAGAAGTTGCTCAGGATCGCCCGGTTGGCCGCGAAGGCGAACTGGTAGGTGAACGTGGTGATGGCCAGGAGCACATAGGGGCGCTGTAGGACGTGCAAGCCAGGCTATCGCCTCTCTCCCCGGACACGGGGATGGTGTGGGCCGTGCCTCCGGCGGCGCGACGGCTGCTACAGCCATTCTACCGGCGCACCGTTCAACTCGTCAACGAAGTGTTCTCCTTCGGGACCACGACGACGTCGATAGTGGCGCCCAGCGCCTCGGCGTAGCGTCTGACCATGCTAAGGCTGTGCCCGGTGTATGATGGGTCCTCCAGGCGCGCGATCGCCTGCTGTTTGGTGCCGAGCAGATCGGCCACCTGCTGCTGGGTGAGCCCGCGGGCTCGCCGAAGCGCCGCCAGTTGCAGCGCCAGGTCCCAGGCCCGCTCGGCCACCTCGAATCGCTGGCGGAACGCGGGGTTCGCCAGCCTGCGTTCCAGGTATCGGTCGAAGTTGGTCTTCTCTTCTTGTTCGCTCATCTTCGTGTGCTCCCCCGGAACAGGCCCGTGTGGTTGTCCGTGGTCCCGAGCTCCGGTTCCACGAGCCCGTTTATGGGCTACTTCCGGTCAGGGTATCTGGCCAGGTAGTCGTTCATCCGAGTCAGCGCCAGCTCACGTTCCAGTCGCGGCGTCTTCTGCGACTTCTTCACGAACACGCGTACCACGACGATTCGCTGCCCCTTCTGGAAAAACCAGATCGCCCGGGCGATG
>JACPQP010000087.1 GCA_016190465.1 Chloroflexota bacterium | reverse complement strand
GGGTTGGGGTGGGGGTGCCCGTGATCCCCTCCCACCATAGGAGAGGGGATCGCCTCCCCCCTTCCCCCCCTGGTGGGGGCCAGCTCAGGAACGGCGGCAGGGGTAGAGGGGGCTCCGGTCCTCTCCTCTCCCCCTGCTCCCTCTCCCGTCAGGAGGGAGGCGTTAGGGTGAGGGTGCGCACGCCCCTCTCCCACCAGAGGAGAGGGGGAGCCGCGATCCGGCGCGATCTCGTCGTCGGTGAGGTAGCAGGCGGGATCATCTCCCCACCAGTCGCCGGTCGCGGCGAAGGCGCGCGCCCGAAAGTTCCCGTTGCACAGATCGACGAACCGACAGCCCTGGCACCGGGCCGGCAGGAGCGGCCGCCGATTGCGGAGCCCCGCCAGCATCGGATCGGCGGCGTCCTCCCAGATCGCGCTGAATGGGCGCTCCCGGACGTTGCCACAGCGGTGTCCCCAGGAGAACTGATCGATGTGGACGTCGCCGACGTTGTCGACGTGCCCGATGGCGACGCCCGAGTTGTTGCCGCCGTTCCGCCGGAGCAGCGACCAGACCTCGGCCGCCGCCTCCGGACCGCGCTCGCGCAGCACCCGCAGGTAGAGATACGGGCCGTCGGCGTGGTTGTCGACGGTGAGCACCTCAATGCCCACTCCGCGCCGCTGCCAGTCGGCGGCGGCGTCGAAGACGGCGTCCACTGCCTGCCGGGCTTCTTCCGGTGTCAGTGCATCGCCGATGATTCGTCGGCCCCGGCCACTGTAGACCAGGTGATAGAAGCAGACGCGATTGATTCCCTCGCGCTCGATCAGCGACAGGATCGCCGGGAGCCCGGCGACCGTCCGGCGTGTCAGCGTCAACCGGAGGCCGACCCGCTGGCCAACCGCGACACAGTGCCGAATGCCCTCCAGCGCGGCATCGAACGCCCCGACCTTGCCCCGGAACCGGTCGTGCTCCCGGCCGATCCCGTCCAGGCTGATGCCGACGTACCCGAAGCCGGTCGCCTTGATCCGCTCGGCGACGGTCCGGGTGATCAGCGTGCCGTTGGTCGAGAGGGTCGTCCTCATCCCACACTCGTGGGCGAAGGCCGCCAGCTCGAACAGATCGGGCCGGGCCAGCGGCTCGCCCCCGGAGAGGAGCAAGACCGGCACGCCGTACTGGCCAAGATCGCGGAGCATCGCCCTGGCCTCGTCCGCGGTGAGCTCGCCCGGATAAGGGCGGTCGAAGGAGTCGGCGTAGCAGTGCATACAGTGGAGGTTACACCGCCGCGTCGCCGTCCAGACGACGACCGGCCGGCGCGGGGCGCCGGCGCGACGCTGGCCGTAGCGGAGGTGATCGGTATCGGTTGCGGTGCCACCCAGCAGGCGGCTTACACCAAGCACAGCATTCTCCGTTCCCACGTAGGCGTCAGCAATCAGCTATCAGACCGCCAATCGCTACGCACTTTCGTCTCTTGCTCGCGCCCCCACCGGTGGCAGGGGTCCGCCACACGTTTGTAGCATCGCCCGTGGCGCGGGAACGGCCCTCACCCCCTGCCCCCTCTCCCAATACTGGGAGAGGGGGTTGGGCCGCGCCCCCGTGCCGCTCCCCTTCCCCCCTAGCGGGAACGGCCCTCACCCCCTGCCCGCCGTTCCTGATCCGGTCCCAATACTGGGAGAGGGGGTCCGGCCACGCCCCGTGCCGCTCCCCTTCCCCCAGTATTGGGGGAAGGGGCCGGGGGATGAGGGCCGTTCCCGCGCCAGGCGGCTACCCCAATTGTGTGGCGCTCCGGGTGGCGGCCATCGCGTGGCAGCGCGCAGGTCACTGCCATTATATTGGTCTTCGCGATCTCGTGCACGGCACGCTCGGATGCGAGAACCTCTGACCCCCTGCCCGCCGTTCCTCAGCCTCGTCCCACACGGGGGAGAGGGGATGGCTCGTACCCCCTCGCCGTTCGGGTGGGGATGCGCAGCCATTTCGCACACGCCCTGGCAGTTCGGTTGCGCAGACCGCCACCATCCGCGTACAATCACCAGGAGGAGAGTGGTGAGGATGCGTCAGATTGCCATCTATGGGAAGGGCGGGATCGGCAAGTCAACCATCACGGCCAACCTGGCCGTCGCGCTGGCCGAGCGCGGGTTGAAGGTGCTCCAGGTGGGGTGCGATCCCAAGCACGACTCGACTCGGATGCTGCTCGGCGGGACCATGCCGCCCACCGTCCTGGATTGCCTCCGGGAGCGGGGCGAGGAGCACGTCGAGGCCGAGATGGTCGTCCGGGTCGGCTATCGCGGCGTCTGGTGCGTCGAGGCCGGCGGACCCGAGCCGGGCATCGGCTGCGCTGGTCGGGGCATCATGGCGACCTTCGAGCTGCTCGACAGCCTCGGTATCTTCGACTCCGGGCTGGACGTCGTCCTGTACGACGTGCTCGGCGACGTCGTCTGTGGCGGGTTTGCCGTGCCGATCCGGGAGGGCTATGCCCGCGAGACCTACCTCGTGACCTCCGGCGAGCTGATGTCGCTCTACGCCGCCAACAACATCTGCCGCGGGATCGCCCGCTTCGCCAACCGGGGTGAGGGCCGGCTCGGGGGCATCGTCGGCAACTCCCGTGTGGTGGACGGAGAGGTCGAGCTGATCGACGCCTTCGCCCGGCGCCTGGGCTCTCAGCTCGTCCAGTTCATCCCCCGGGATCCCATCGTCCAGCGGGCCGAGCTCCACCGTCAGACGGTGCTTCAGTACGCGCCGGAGTCGACACAGGCCGGGGCCTACCGGGAGCTGGCGACCCGGATCCTGAACAACGAGGCCCTCGGGGTGCCCCGGCCGATGGGCCTGGAGGAGCTGGAGACCCTGATGCGGGAGGTGATGGCTTGCCGAGGCTCTCGCGGCTGAAGTTCTCCGCCTCGGCTGGCCCCCGGATCGGCTACGGCTGCTCGCTCTCGGGGGCCTTCAACGTGGCCGGTCAGGTGCTCGACGCCATCACGGTGATGCACGGCGACGCGGGCTGCGCCCACCTCAACGTCGCCACCCACTTCAGCACCGACCTGCGGAGCAACGCGCTGTCGGGGGGGGTATCCGACCTGGTGGTTGCCTCCCGTCTCGTGTCGACCGCTTTGCGGGAGCAGGACGTGGTCTTCGGCGGCGAGGACAAGCTCCGGGCGGCCATCCTGGAGGTCGACCGGCGTTATCAGCCCGCCCTCATCCTGGTCATCACCGCCTGCGTGGCCGAGATCATCGGCGACGATCTGCCGGCCATCCTGGCCGAGGTCCGGCCGCGCGTCCGGGCGCCGGTGCTGCTTCTCCCCTCCGGCGGCGTCTGTTCGGGGAGCTTTGCCACCGGCATGGTGGCGGCCCACCAAACGCTGATCGAGCAACTGGTGCGGCCCGTCCAGCCCCGGGAGGAGCGAACGGTCAACATCCTGGCCGAAAAGAATCTCTACGTCGGCGAGGAGCGCGAGTTCCGCGAGGTCGAGCGCCTCCTCGGGGCGACGGGCGTCCGGATCCGGGCCCGGCTGGTCCGGCGGGCGACAGTCGAGGCGATCCGGGGGGCAGGTGGCGCGGCCTTCAACGTGCTCCGGGCGCGGGAGTACGGGCTGGACCTGGCGCGCCTCCTCCAGGAGATGTGTGGCACGCCCTACCTGGATCAGGAGTACCCGGCGGGCCGTCAGGCGACGGCGGCCTGGCTCGCGGCGGTCGGGGAGGCGCTGGGATTGACGGAGGCGGCACGGCAGGTCGTCATCTCCGAGGAGACCGCGTACTGGCGCAGCCTCAAGGCGCTCCGTTCTGACCTGGAGGGCAAGCGGCTGGTTGTCAACCTTGGCATCGCCGATCCGTCCTGGCTGCTGGAGCTGGCCGCGGATGCCGGGCTCCGGGTCCTGAAGGTCAACTTCCTCGGCCGACCGGGCGCAGACGTGCTGGCCGGCGCAGAGGCGCGCGGTGTGCCTCTGGCCGTCGAGGTCAGCCCGACCGAGGCGCTGGCCGAGACGGCTGATCTCCAGCCGGAGCTGGCGCTGTTCCCCTACGGGCAGGCTCGGCCGCTGCCGCGGAGCGCGGTCCGCGGCCTACCGAGCCTGCCGCCGACCGGCTACCGGACGCTGGAAGAGCTGGCGATCTGGGCTCGGCTGGCCAGGCGACCCGCCGCCGAGGGTTGGCGCCACGCCCCCGGCGATCAGTGAGAGGAGGGAGGTCGTGACAGTTCAGCCCCAGTCGCTCGCCGGTGTGGTCTGCGCCATCGAGGGGATCCGGGGAGCGGTCGCCCTGCTCCACGGCTCGACCGGCTGCAAGTTCTACCTCTCCTCGCTGGTCGAGAACCTGGATCCGCGCGAGGGGCTGCGCTCGCCGATGACGGGCGGGGTCTTCCGGCTTTACGGCCAGAGCCGGGTGCCCTGCACCGACATCTGGAGCGAGGACCTGGTCTTCGGCGGCGAGGTGAAGCTGGAGCGCGCCCTGGCCGCGCTGGATGGGGCGGAATCCGACGACGGGCCGGGCCTCATCGCCGTGGTGACGACGACGCCACTCACGGTGATCGGCGATGACGTGCGAGGGCTGCTCCGGGCCCACCTTCGGCGGGCCAGGGCCATCCACGTCGACGGCGGTGGGCTGCTCGGCGACGCGGCGGACGGGTACGCGCGGGCGCTGCGGGCGCTGGTGAAGGAGGTGATGCGCCCGGACAGTCCCCGCCGGCCGGGGACGGTGAACCTGTTGGGCCTCTCCATCCTCCAACCGCGCTGGGAGGACGACATCGCCGAGCTGCGCCGGATGCTGGCCGGCCTTGGCGTGGAGGTCAACTCTGTCCTGACCGCCGGGGCCACGCTCGACGAGGTGGAGCGGGCGCCGGCCGCCGAGCTCAACGTCGTCGTCCAGCCGGAGTACGGCGCCGGGGTTGCCCGGGAGATGCGCCGGACCTTCGGCCAGGCAGCGGTCGGCCTCGACGGCTACGCGCCCTACGGTCTGCCCGCCACGGAGGCCTGGCTCCGGCGAGTAGGCGAGGCGCTGGGGCTACCGTCGGCGCGGGTGGACGCGGCGCTGGCGACCGAGACCGCGGCGGTCCGGCGGCGCATCGCGTCCCCGCTGGCCGTGCTGGACCGGACCAACCCGCTGAAGGGCCGGTCCGTGGCGGTCTTCGGCGAGGCCGGGCCGGCCGTCGCGCTGGCGTCGTTCCTGGTCGAGTACCTGGGGCTCCACCTGGCGCTCCTCGGGCTGAAGAGCGGGGGCCTGGTGGCCGAGGCCCAGCTCCGGCGGCTGGAGGAAGACCTCGGTCCGGTCCCGCGGGTGCTGCGCGAGCCCAGCCTCACTGCTGTCCGGGAGGCGCTGGCCGAGATCCGACCCGACCTCATCCTCGGCAGCAGCTTCGAGCGCTCGGCCGCGCGCGACGCCGGCCTCTCCCCCGACCACTTCGTCGACTTCGGCTACCCCCTCTGGCACCGGATCGTCGTCGCCGAGCGCCCCTTCGTCGGCTACCGCGGGACCCTCACCCTGGTGGAGGACATCCTGAACGCCGCCGTGGCGTTGTGATACGATTGTACCGGTGGCGCGGACTTCGACGGCTCAGTCCGGCTGTGCGACAATGGAAGGCGAAATCGAATCGGCGGCAACAAACCGGAAAGGAAGGGGCACCGTGCGCAGGCAGCAGATTGGCCACGTTAGCGGCAATGTCCTGGTCGTCCTGTCACTTACCGCATTGCTTGCGGTGCTTAGCGGGTACACCCAGCCGCCCCAACCGGACGAAGGCACGGCGGCGCACATCTTTCAGTTGTCAATCGTGGCGCTGGTGCCGACGATCTTGCTTTTCCTCGCCACTGCGGATTGGCGGCAGCCTTTGCGAAGAGCGCGGCCATTGGCGTTTTCAGCCGCCGCTTTGGTTCTCGCGTTTGGAGCCCTGTATTACCTCGAGCACTACCGATAAACCACGACCCGGTGGAGACCGGTCCGGTAGACGAGTTTCCCGCCGGACGGCACTGGCACACCGGACGCTGTCACTGGTGCTGAAAAGCTGATGGACAACCGTGGGGGGCAAGCGATGAAGGTGATCCAGGCGCACGCCGAGATTGGCGAGGACCGAATCCTCCAGATCAGGCTCCCGGAAGACTCTCCCACTGGCCCGGTCGAGGTCCTGCTCGTGCTGGAGCCACGACCGGAGCACGGCGATGCAGCAAGGCGCCGGGCCGCCGCCGACGCCGGCTTTGGTCTGCTCAGGGGCATCGGGCCCTCGGTGGACGAGTTTCTCGCCGAGCGGCGCGAGGTGGAGCGCCGGCGCGATGAGGCGCTGGGGCGGTGAGTCGAGTTCTGGACGCGAGCGCGGTCCTTGCCTGGCTGAAGGCTGAACCAGGCGGTGAGAGGGTAAGAGAGGTCCTCCGCGAGGGTGATCCCGCTCTGATCCACGCCGTGAACCTGGTTGAGGTCCAGTACCATCTTGTCCGACTGGGCGAGCAGGCCTTGCAGGCTGCTACACAGCAGATGCAGGGCGCCGGTATCGAGGTGGTCCGCGACCTGGACGATGCACTGCTGGCCAAAGTCGTCCGCCTCAAGGCGCACCACGCACCGCTGGCGCTCGGCGACGCCTTCGCCGTCGCCCTGGCTGTGCAGCGAAGCGCCACCCTGCTCACCACCGATCGCGGCGAACTCGAGAAGGTTTCCTCCGCGGGTGTTTGCCCGATCGAGTTCCTCCGATAAACCTCCAGAGCACTTCAGCACTTGTCATTCCGAGCCGCCGCCCTCTTGTCATTCCGAGCCGCAGCGAGGAATCTCGGCCGTGGCCTTGGTGCACCGTGGCAGAGATTCCTCGCCCTGCGGGGCTCGGAATGACAAGAGGGCTGCGGGGCGAGGAATGACCCGTGCGGCTGGAGGAACAAGGGCGCCTACTTCCCCACCGGCCGCAATTCCTCCAGGTCCACCCAGGACCAGGCGGCTGACCCGAGGCGCTGGACTCGCGCCTGCTTCCCCTTCACCTCCTGGACCACGACTCGCCCGACGCCGACCCAGTCGACGATCTCCCCCGCGACGATCGGCGGCAGCGCCGCCAGCCGCTCCCGCAGGCTCTCCTCGGCGATTCGCCGCAGACGGGTCTGACCGTCCCCCGTGCGGCCGGGTGCGCCCCTCACCCCACCCTCTCCCAGAGGGAGCTGCCCCCTCTCCCTCTGGGAGAGGGTAGGGGTGAGGGCGTCCCTCGCGTCCCCCAGGGTGGATGCAAGGGATGCGAATGCGGGCGCCTGCCCCCGCAGCAGCGCCAGAGCACCGGCCTTGTCGAGGCCGTCGTTGCCGCTGACGCAGCCGGCCAGGTGCACGCACGAAGGGCAGCCCTCGGCGCACCGGCAGTCGCGCAGGAGATCGGTGGCCGCCCCCGCGAGCTGATCGATCAGGAGGTAGGCTTTCTCCGCCAGCCCGATGCCGCCCTCGTGATCGTCGAAAAGGTAGATGCGCCCGCCCGGGCTGGCCGAGGGATCGCTCGACGAGCCGACGTCCCGCCGGTCGCAGAGCAGGCGAACGGGCAGCACGTTGACGAGCGCGTGCTCCACCGTGTGGAGAGCCTGCGCCGAGGCAGCCAGATCCGCCGGGAAGTCCAGCCAGAGACCGATCGTCGCCAGCGAGAAGCGGTAGGGCGGGTCGAGCGAGCGCATCAGCGGCGGCCGGTTGTGCGCCACTGTCTCGCGGTAGCCGGAGACCTCCTCCGTGGCCAGGAGCGGACCGATGGATACCTCCACCCGCGCGTCGCCGAGTGGCAGGGCGCGACGCTGGAACGGCTCCCCGCGTGGCGCGACGGCGAGATCCCGCAGCGGATCGGTGCGGCCAGAGCCCGCCTCGCGCTGGACCCGGACCTGTTTGGCGGCCGCGTCGATCTCTAGCACGCGGTAGGCCACGCCGTTGTGGAGGTAGACTGCGCCCGGATGCGCCTCTCGATAGAGCAGCGGCGGCTCGATGGTCGCCAGGTGCGTGCGTCCGTCGAGGACCTGGTGCTGGTCGCGGCTGACGCCGCGGATGCTCACCTGGCGGTGCGGGAGCTCGCCGGCGTCGGCGATCCGGTGGGGCGCGGCGGTCAGCAGACCATCCTGCACCAGGCGGGCCAGGAGGCGCGGGGCGTTCGGCGGAAAGTAGCCGAGCTCGTCCACCCGCAGCGACGCCTCTTTCGCCGCGCAGAGCAGGTGGCCGAGCAGGATCGGCTCGTTCTCGAGGTCGACCACGGCTTGCTCACTCGGCAGTCCGAAGAACACGTCCGGGTGGTTCAGGTAGTACTGATCGAGGGCATCGTCCGCGCCGACGAGGATGATGAGCGCCTCGTCGCCCCCGCGCCGGCCCACGCGCCCGGCCTGCTGCCAGGTGGACATAACCGTGCCGGGATAGCCGGCGAGGACGGCCGCGTCGAGGGTGCCGATGTCGATGCCCAGCTCGAGAGCGTTCGTCGCGACAACCCCCCTCAGGCGCCCTTCTCGGAGATCGGCCTCGATGCGGCCCCGCTCCTCCGGCGTGTAGCCCGCCTTGTAGCCGCTGACCTGCTGGCCAAGGTCCGGTCCGAGCTCCTCCCGGGCCTCGGCCAGCATCCGCTCCACCCCCGTGCGGGAGCGGCCAAAGAGAATGACGGTGCGACCTTTCCGGATCAGCTCGACGAAGAGCGCCACCGCCTCGGCCGTCGCGCTGTGGTGCTCGTTCAGCTCGGCGCTGCCCTGGAGGGGCGGCCGCCAGAAG
>JACPQP010000086.1 GCA_016190465.1 Chloroflexota bacterium | reverse complement strand
TTCCTGAGCCGGGCCCGACGCGGGGAGGGGAAGCTACCATCCCCCTCCCCGCGTCGGGGAGGGGGAGAGGTCCGTCCCTTGCTCAAGACCGCTGCACATTCTGCCCACTCGCACTCGCCATTTCGCACTCGTCATTTCGCACTCGTCATTGACGGATAGCCTGACGCACGCTACTATGGGCGTATGCGTGAATCGACGACGCCCATCAGCCAGGTCCCGCTGACCATCGTCGACGTCGAGACGACCGGACTTGTCCCGTCGACCGACCGGATCGTCGAGGTCGCACTGCTGCGCGTCCGTGGCGGCACGCTCGAGGAGCGATTCAGCACGCTCGTCAACCCGCGGTGCACCATCCCTCCGGATGCACAGGCGATCCACGGGATCACCTCGGCGATGGTGCGCGATCAGCCACCATTCGCGGCGATTGTCCCACAACTGTCCCCCTACTTCTGCGATGGCGCGATCCTGGGCCACAACGTCGACTTCGACCTCGGCTTCTTGCGGCACGAGCTGGCGCGGGCCGGTCACCCGGCTCCGGACCTGCCGAAGATCGACACGCTGGCGCTGGCCCGCCGCCATCTCCGGCTGAGCAGCCACAGCCTCGGCACGGTCGCCCGACACCTTGGCCTGCCCGCCGGCGGGCATCGGGCGCTGGGGGACGCGACGACGACCTGGCGCATTTTCCAGGCGCTCGTCCGCCTGAGGAACGACGAGCGCGAGCCGACGCTGGGCGATCTCTGCTTTCCACCCGAGCGATCGTCCGTGCGGCCGCCCGACGCGGGAGGGGTCGTCCCACCGGAGCTCGTCGCGCTGCTCCAGCCGGGCCGCCGGCTGATCCTGCGATACCGGGACGCGCGGGAGCAAGTGAGCGAGCGCCTCGTCGAGGTGGTGGCGATCACGGAGGATCACCTCGGCCCCTGCCTGATCGCCTACTGTCACCTGCGACGGGACCAGCGAACGTTCCGGCTGGATCGAATCCTCGGGTGGCAACCGGTCGAGCCAGGTGGGTAGTTGAAACCGCAGATGAGCACAGATGAAGAGCGAGAGAGGAGAGCCCAATGCCGACGCTGGCTGTTGACCGATTGCGGTTGTTGAGCGAGCAGATCTTCGTCGCGGCTGGCGCCACGCGGGAGAACGCCACGCGCGTGACCCGGGCGCTGGTCGAGGCGAACCTGGCCGGCCACGATTCCCACGGCGTTCAGGCCATCCCCCACTATGTCCGGGAGGTGAAAGATGGGCGGATCGTGCCGACCGCCCGTCCGGCCCTGCTCCGCGATTCGCCGTCGATCGCGCTTGTCACGGGCAACTGGGGGTTCGGCCACGTCGCCGCCGAATATGCCACCCACGTCGCGGTCGCCAAAGCCAAGGAGAGCAATGTCGCCGCGGTCGCGCTGGTGCAGGCGAACCACATCGGCCGGGTCGGGGAATACGCCGAGATGGCCGCTGCGGCCGGCGTGGTGACGATCATCGCCGCGGGGGGCTTCGCCGAAGAGCGACCGGCCGTCGCGCCGTACGGCGGTGCCCGCCCGGTGCTCGGGACCAATCCGATCAGTATGGGCTTTCCGGCGGGGGAGATGCCGTCGATGCTGCTCGACTTCGCGACGACGACGGTTGCCGGCGGCAAGGTGACGCTCGCGGTGGCGAAGGGCACGCCGGTCCCGCCGGGGGCGCTGCTGGACAGGCATGGCAACCCGACAACAGACCCGAAGGCGCTGGCCGACGGTGGCGTGATGCTCCCATTTGGTGGCCACAAGGGGTTTGCGCTGTCGATGGCGGTCGAGTTCCTGGGGCGCATCGCCACCGGCGCCGATACTCACCACTCGTCCACCCACGGCGGGCCAGTGTTCAGCCACAGCGGCACGCTGATCTTCGCGCTCGATCCGAGCGCCTTCCAGCCGTTCGACCAGTACGCGAGCCGAGCCGACGATATGCTGCGCCGGGTGAAGGCGATTCCACCCGCCCCCGGGTTCAGCGAGGTGCTCGTCCCGGGGGAGCCGGAGCACCAGTCGCGTGAGGCCCGCCGCCGCGACGGCATCCCCATTCCCGATTCGACCTGGGCGGCGATCCTGGCCACTGCCGAGGAGCTCGGCGTGACCACGTCGTAGCCGTCAATGGTAACCCAGTCCGGCCCGCCGACCGAGCGTCATGTGGTCACCTGCTTTCTCTGGCGGCGAACGCGGCGCGGCGACCGGATTCTGCTGCTCCAGCGCAGCCAACTCGTCAGCACCTACCGGGGACGCTGGGCCGCCGTCAGCGGAACGGTCGAGACGACGCCGGACGAGCAGGCCTACCGCGAGGTGGCGGAAGAGACGGGCCTCTCCCGGGAGGATCTTACCCTCCAGGCGCGGGGCGAGCCGCTGGTCGTCGTCGATCCCGCGCTCGGACGCCGCTGGGTGGTGCATCCTTACCTGTTCGAGGTCGCCGATCCGGCGCGCATCCGCCTCGACTGGGAACACACCCGCGCCCGCTGGCTCGTGCCCGGAGCGGTCGGCCAGTACGCCACGGTGCCCGGACTGGCGGAGGCGCTGGCGCAAGTCTACCCGCCCCCAGGAAGCTAAATAGTCCGGCACCGGGCGTGCTCCCCGCTCGCCGGCTCCAGCGACCTGAGATCACCGCAGATGAACGCGGCCCTCACCCCCTATCCC
>JACPQP010000003.1 GCA_016190465.1 Chloroflexota bacterium | reverse complement strand
GGCCAGGGGGTGAGGTCCGGCCAGGGGCACGCCGGGTCCATCTGGACCCCTCGTGGGTCATTCCCGCTCCGGTGCCGCCGGAGCGGCGGGGGCGGTTACCACAGGCTGGTCCAGAAAGCCGATCCACCGCAGGTCCCGAACCCAGCCCATGGTGACCACCGCCCGCAAGAACGTGCGGCTCACGTAGACCGCGGTGAACATGCTGATGATGACGCCGATCGCCAGCGTTAGCGCGAACCCCTGGATGATGCTCGCGCCGAAGTTCGCGCCGAACCAGAACAGGATGGCGCAGGTGATCAGCGTCGAGGAATTCGAATCCCGAATCGAGGTCCAGGCGCGGTCGAACCCGGCGTCGATCGCCGCGCGGAGCGTGCGCCCGGCCCGCAGCTCCTCGCGCATCCGCTCGAAAATGAGGATGTTCGCGTCCACCGCCATCCCGATCGAGAGGATGAACCCGGCGATGCCCGCCAGCGTGAGCGTCACCGGAATGAGCTTGAAGAGCGCGAACACGGTCGCCGCGTAGATCAACAGCGCGGTGTCGGCCAGCAGGCCCGGCAGACGGTAGTAGACGAGCATGAACGCCGCGACGATCCCCAGCCCGATGGCGCCGGCCACGATGCTCTTCTGCACCGAGTCCTGGCCGAGCGTCGGACCGATCGTCCGGTTCTGGACGACCTTGAGCGGCACCGGCAGGGAGCCGTACTTGAGCTGGATGACGATGCTCTGCGCTTCCCGGAGTGGGAAGCCGTTGGGGCTACTGATCACCCCCTCGCCCTGGGTGATCGGCTCGCGGATTGAGGCGCTCGAGATCACCTGCTTATCGAGCGTGATCGACAGGAAGCGCCCGACGTTCTTCGTGGTGTGGTCGGCGAAGATCCCGGCGCCCTCCCCGGTCAGCCGAAAGCTGATCTGCGCCCGGTTCAACTGGTCGAAGGTGACGTCGGCGCCGGAGACGTGCCTGCCCTGAAGCACCGTCTTGTAGACGGTTGGCGCCGGCGACGGGACCGGCGACGGAGCCGTCGGCGCCAACTCCCTCTCCCTCTGGGAGAGGGCTGGGGTGAGGGGCGCGGGCTGCGACGGGGTGGAGCCCGCGGCGGTCGCCGCCGCCGTGCCGGGCGCGCCGGTGGCCGGCGCAGCCGCGGGCGGCGTTGGCGCCAACTCCCTCTCCCCCTGGGAGGGGGCTGGGGTGAGGGGCGCCGCACCAGCCGGCGAAACCTCACCCGTCGTCTCCTGGCGCGGGCCGCCCAGGCTGGTATGCACGACCGCCCCGATGGGGAGGGCCTGGCTCCCCGTGTCGACGATCTCGAGCAGGCCGGTCTCGCCGAAGGTCCGAATCGCCTGATCCGGATCCCGGATGCCCGGCAGTTCGACGATGATCCGGTTCTGACTGGCGAGCTGGACCATGGGCTCGGCGACGCCCAGCGCGTTGACCCGCTGCTCGATGATCTGCTTCGCCACCTGCATCGAGTCGGGAGGAATCGAGACATCTGGCGGTGCGTCGGCCTGAAGCAGGACCTGCACGCCGCCCTGGAGGTCGAGCCCCTGGTGCACGTCGATCTCCTGATTGATGCGGAGGCCAAGCACGTTGAGGTGAACGCCCGGGTTATTGGGGAGCGACACCCAGATCGCGGCTACGGCGATCAGGACAATCGCGATCAACAATCGAGCCGTGGTCGTGCGCAATACAAACTCCTTGAGATCCCTGCGAAGGAAGTTTAGGCCAGTGGGCGAGGTGTGTCAAACCGGCCAGACGAGCAGATAGCGTGCCCAGACGTAGACCGTCGAGATCACCATCGAGACCAGGGTGACGATCGCTCCGTAAGGCAGGAACTCGCCGAACCGGATCGGGTGGCCAGAGCGTTCGGCCAGGTTGGCGACAAGCACGTTGGCCGCCGCACCGATGATCGTCAGGTTTCCGCCGAGGCAGGCGCCGAGCGCCAGCGACCACCAGAGTGGCGTCGCCGGCATGTGCTGGCCCAGGTCGCGCACCAGGGGGATCATCGTCGCGGTGTACGGGATGTTGTCGACGACGCCCGAGGCGAAGGCGCTGAGCCAGAGCAGCAGCAACGCCGTGAGCGTGAGGTTTCCCCCGGTCAAGCTCAGTGCGGCTTTCGCCAGTTGTTCGATCAACCCGACCCGGACGATGCCTTCGACCATCATGAACAGCCCGACGAAGAAGAGGAGCGTCGTCCACTCCACGTGGACGAGCGCCTCGTGCACGTCGTAGCGGCTCCAGATCAGCAACACCGCCGCACCGGCCAGCGCGATAGTCGCCGCTTCGTAGCCGAGCGCCCCGTGCACCAGAAAGCCGGCGATCACCGCGCCGAGGACGATCAACCCCTGGCGGAGCAGCTTCGGGTTGGTGATCAGGTCACGCTCGTCGAGCTTCAGGAGCGCCTGGCGGAGCTCCGGATCGACCTTCAGGTCGCGAACGAGCATCAGCCGCGCCAGGCCGAGGAACGCCAGGTAGATGGGCACCACGACCGGCGCCAGGTTCTCGAGGAAGGCGGTGAAGTCCAGACCGGCGGCCGAGCCGATCAGGAGGTTCGGCGGGTCGCCGATCAGCGTCGCCGTGCCGCCGATGTTGGAGGCCAGGATCTCGGCGATCAGAAACGGCATCGGGGAGAGGCGCAGCGTCGAGGCGATGTACAGCGTCATCGGGACGATCAGGACGACCGTAGTGACGTTGTCCAGGAATGCCGAGACGACCGCCGTGATCGTCGAGAGGGCGACGAGGACCCGGAACGGGTCGGCCCTGGCCATCTTCGCCGAGCGGATCGCCATCCACTGGAAGACGCCGGTCGACCCCAGGATATTGGCGATGATCATCATGCCGGCGAGCAGGAAGATGACGTTGAAGTCGATGCCCGCGAAGGCCTGGTGCTGGTCGATGACCCCGGCGAGGATGATCACCACACCGCCCAGGAGCGCGACGAGGGTTCGGTGGACCTTCTCGGACGCGATCCCTACGTAGGCGACGACGAAGATGGCCGCGCCCAGCCACATCGGATCGATCAACCTACCTCCCCCCCCGTCCCCTCTCCCTGTGGGTGAGGGCTAGGGTGAGGGCGTCCCCCCCGCTCCGTTGACGGATCCGGCTCAGGAACGGCGGCCAGAGGGTGAGGCTTCGCCCGCGTCCGCGGCTGGGAGCGAAGCCAGACAAGCAGCAGCTCGAGCATGTCCAGGTAGCCCGTGACCCGGTTCTGATCGTCGACGACGGGGATACCGGTCAGGCGATGGCTGTGCATCCGCACGAACGCGACCTTCACCGTCTCATCCTCGTGCACGGACACCGCCGGCTGGCTGATATCGCGGGCCACCCGGGCAGTGATGATTCGACCCAACCGGGCCGAGTTCTCGAAGTCGCGCACCTCCGCCAGGAACTCCTCGGGCACCACCTGGAAGAAGATATCGTCAAGGAGAGCCTCGACGGGGATGACCCCGACCAGCTTCTGCCGGGCGTTGACGACCGGCAGGACGCGCATCGCGGGATACCGCGATACCAGCTCGCCGACGTCCCGCAGCGGCATGTCCTCCGGCACCGGCGACCAGCCAATCGGGAGCAGCTTCTCGGCATCGGCAACCCGCGTAGACCGAATCGTGTTCTCCCTTGTCTCCACGGCAGCACCCTCCTCGTGGCCCCCACGCCCTCTACTCCCTTACCCCCTGCCCCCTCTCCGC
>JACPQP010000085.1 GCA_016190465.1 Chloroflexota bacterium | reverse complement strand
CGGGAAGGGGGAGCCACCCCCCTCCCCGCGTCGGGCAACATCAGGAACGGCGGGAAGGGGGGAGAGGTCCGCGCTCTCGCCCCAGGTGACCGTAAGTTAGCGCCTATGGGGATGGGGGTGAGATCGAACCCCCGCGACAAGTCTATCGTCGGGGAGCACCTGGAGGCCGGCTATGCGACTATGGAACACGCTCACTCGCCGGAAGGACACCTTCACTGCGGGCAAGGTGGTCCGTCTCTATGTCTGCGGTATCACGCCCTACGCGACCACCCACCTGGGGCACGCCCGAACGTACGTCCTCTTCGACGTGCTGATCCGCGAGCTGGAGCACCAGGGCCACGCCGTTCGATACGTCCAGAACGTCACCGACGTCGACGACCCACTGTACGCTCGGGCCAGGGACCTTGGGCGGACGAGCGCGGACCTCGCCGCAGAGTTCACCCGCGTATTTCAGCGCGACATGGCGGCGCTGGGTGCCCGCCCGCCGGATGTGCAGCCTCGCGCCTCCGAGGAGATCGCCGAGATGCAGCACGTCATTGCCAGGCTGCTGGACAGGGGGCACGCGTACCGACGGGGCGCTGAGGTTTACTTCCGGGTCCGCAGCTTCCCACACTACGGTGAGCTGAGCAAGCTCGATCGGGCGCAGATGGTCGCGCTGACGCGCGAGCGCGGGGAGGATCCGGCCGACCCGCGAAAGGAGGATCCCCTGGACTTCCTCGTGTGGAAGCCCTCTCAGCCGGACGAGGATTCCTGGCCCAGCCCCTGGGGACGCGGCCGACCGGGCTGGCACATCGAGTGCAGCGCGATGGCGCTGCGGTACCTCGGTGCCCGGCTCGACATCCATGGCGGTGGCACCGACCTCATCTACCCCCACCACGAGAGCGAGATCGCCCAGTCAGAGGCCTCGACCGGCCAGTCGCCGTTCGCCCGCTTCTGGGTGCACGTCGAAATGGTGCGGCTGGGCGGCATCAAGATGAGCAAGTCGCTCGGCAACATGGTCCTGGTCGGCGACGTGCTGCCGCGCTTCACTCCCGCCGCGCTCCGACACTACCTGCTGAGCAAGCATTACCGCACCCCACTTGACTACGATCCAGACGATCTGGAGGCCTCGGCGGCGTGCGCCGAGCGGCTCCGCCGCGTGCTCCAGACACCGCACCGCGCGGTGGATGGATCGTCCCTGACCGCCTGGCAGCAGCGATTCGACGCCGCACTGGACGACGACCTCGATACGCCAGCGGCGCTCGAGGCGCTCGACGGCGCGGTCCAGTTGACTCTGGGCGCGCCGGCGGGCGGCACATCCGACCAGCAGAAGGTGTTGGAGGGAATGGTCAGCCGGTTGGGGCTTGGGCCTCGCCAATCGGACATCCCCTCCAATGGGACAAGCCCCCGTGCCACGACCTTCAGGGGGCAGTGCAGCGATCAAGAATAGCCCCGGCGGACCTGAAAGTCGTGGAACTCGCCCGCGTACGGGCGCCACTCGACAAGCACCTCCGAGACCTCGGCGCCGGGCGGCCCATGCTGGCACCAGCGCAATGCCCGCTCGATCCGGTCACGTCCCCCCTCGAACACCGCTTCGACCCGGCCATCCGGCAGGTTGCGCACCCAGCCCGTCAACCCCAGGCTTTCGGCCAAGCGGCGGGCAGACTCGCGAAAGAAGACCCCCTGGACGTGCCCCGCGATGGACACGTGCGCCTGTGCAAGCTCGTTCAACGGGCTCGGCCCCTACGGTTCCGCATACGGGATCATCGCCTCCACCTCTCGGCGCGCCATCTCCATCCGACGCGCCCAGCGCTGGGGATCGGCGTCGAGGTGGGCAAGCCACCGGTCGTGGCCGCCGGCCGCGGCGATCCCGTCGGCGTGGCGGTCGCCGGTCTCGAACTGGCTCCCCTCGGTGGCAATGTAGCCGAGGGAGAAGCCTCCGGCCCGCAGAAGGTAGAGCGGCCACGCCACGTCGGTGGTGATGAAATCGTCGGGACAGCCCGGGACGACCGCTTCGGCGGCGCGGCGCGAGAGTCCCCGGGCGGCGGAGGTGACGTCCCAATCGTGCCCGCTGACCACGGCGAAGACGTGGTTGACGATCGCCTCGGTGTCGCGCTGGACGCGGGGGTGCGTGTCGAAGGCGCGCCGCGTTCTTCCCAGGACCGTGAAGTCGTGGTCAGGGATTCGCCGGACGACTTCGGCGAGCTCGGCGGGATATTGCTCCACCCAGTGCAGCGCGCGGTCGCAGTCACAGTACACGATGAAGCTCGTGTCCTCTTGCAGAGCCAGCATCAGCGCGCCCCGACGCCCCTGGTTCTCGGCTGCCTCGCGCTGGACCCGCGCGCCGTGGGCCGCCAGCAGCGCCAGAGACTGGGCGTGCGCGACAGCGCTCGCCTGGACCGTCAGGCTGTCGAAGAGGCGGCACAGAGCAGGCAGCGCCCGCGCGATCTGCTCGTACAGCCGGCCCCGGGGGTCGTGATAGGTGACGGCGAGCGCGACGCGGGTCGACATCAGCCTGACCAGCGGAAATTGCTGAAGGCGTAGTCGAGCAGGCGGGGGGTGTCAGTCCAGAGGTCGCGCGAGCGGAGCAGGGCGACGAAGACGCGGTGGCCGTCGCGGGTCGCCGAGGCGACGATCGTCCGCAGCGCCAGGTCGGTGTAGCCGATCTTGACGCCATCGGCGCCCTTGTAGAGCGAGAGTAGCTTGTTGAGGTTGTAGATCTCCCACGACCGGCTGCCCCGCACCTCCCAGTACTTCGCGGCGGAGAGCCTGACGAAGAGGGGGTATCTCGCCATCCCGTAGCGGGCGAAGGCCACGAGGTCGGCGGCGGAGGAGTAGTGCTCGTCGGCATCTAGCCCGTGCGGGTTGACGAAGTGGCTGTCCGGTAGACCCAGCTCGGCCGCCTTCTGATTCATCAGCGCGACAAACTGCTCTTTGGAGCCGGCGACGTGGTTCGCGATGGCCAGCGCCGCGTCGTTGCCCGACGGGAGCATCAGGCCGTAGAGCAGGTCCTCCAGGGTCACGATGTCTCCGACCAATATGCCCATCAGTGTGCTATCGACCAGTTCGGTCGCGTCGTACCGAACCTGCACGCGGTCCGCGGGGTCGCCACGCTCTAGCGCCACGAGCGCGGTGACGATCTTCGTCGTGCTGGCCGGCGGCAGACGCAAGTGGGCGTTCCGCTCGTAGAGCACGGCGCCGGATTCGCCGTCCACGACGATGGCGCTCTCCGCGCTGATCGGGGGGGGCTGCGCCTGGCCCACTTTGACCGGTCCGGCCAGCGTGGGGGTCGGCGTTGGCAGGGCCGGCGTCGACGTTGGGCTCGGGGCCTGCGTCGGGGTCGCGGAGGGGGAGACGAGCCCCCGAAAGATCCTGATGGACCCTTCCCCCCCTGTGGCCTGCCGTTCCGGAGTGGGCCCGTCGACGGAGAGGGGACCGGACCTTCCGCCCGGCGCCAGCCGTTCCTCAGCCGGTCCGTTCACAGAGAGGGGGATTGAGGACGCGGTCGGCGAGGCGCCTGACCAGAGAGGTGTCCCGGGAACCGGATCGGCGCGCGACAGGGCAAGCTCGCCGAGAAAGGCGAGGCACACCGTTCCAACGAGCAGCGCAAGAGTCCGGAGACGCAACTGTGTTCTCCCCGACGACGCGAGGCGTTCCCGGCCACGGAAGACGAGGCAAGATGGGGGCCAGGCGTATTGGTCCAGGTGCCGACATTATACGGATGGCCCCTGGCTGCCTCAAAGCGGCCAACCCCACCCGTCGCATAAGGAACACGTTAGAGGTCTCCTTCAGCGTGCCTGGAGAATCTCCAGCATGCGCTCGGCTTCTTCCACGCTGATCTCGCCGCGCCGCAGCGCTTGCAGCACGGCCAGGCGTGGGTCAGGCCGGCCGCCCTCCGGGGTGGTCGTGGCGACCTCGCCCTCCATCCCCCTCTCCGTTGACGGACCGGCTGAGGAACGGCTGGCGCCAGGGGTGAGGTCTGGCCTCTCCTCCGTTGACGGAGAAGGGGCGCCGGGGGTGAGGTCCGGCGCCCTCTCCCCCTGCCGCCGTTCCTGACCGGGGCCCACCGGGGGAGAGGGGTGGAGTCCGCCCCTTTCCCCCGGGTGAGGGGAGGGGTAGGGAGTGGAGGGGGTCGCGGCGCTGGGCTCGGCCGCCCGCGCCCGGCGAATCTGGATGGAACCCTTGCCCGCGCGAAGCTTCAGATCGCCTCCCGGCGCCCGTTCCTGGTTCGGACCGGCGCCGATGCTGCCGACGAAGCGCTGGCCGCCAATCCCCATCGGGCCTGGCCGGCCAACGCGCACGAGCGGAAAGTCCGAGCGCACGTCGCCCCAGCCTGTTGCCGCGTCGACCCGCAGCCCGGCGCTGGTCGCCAGCATTACGCTGATGTCGCCCAGTCCGGTCCGCAGGTCGTGGCCTCCCGGCGCAAGGGCGGCATCGCAGACGATGCCGCCTAACCCCGACTTGACGTGCAGCGAACGGATGGCGCCGCCCTGGATGCGCACGTCGCCCTTGCCGGTCTTGACCTCGAGCTCGCCGTCCCGCGCTTCCTCGACGACGATGGCGCCATCTCCAACGGTGACGTCCAGCGTGCCAGCCAGCCGGCGAACGGTCACATCGCCGCGCCCGACCTTCGCGTCGACCGAGCCCGTGACCTGGTGCGCCGTGACGGAGCCGACCCCCGACTTCAGCTCGAGGCGGCCGTCAAGGTCCGCGACGTCCACGTCGCCGGCTCCGACTTTCGCCTCGAGCTGTCCCTCGTGCTGCGCCGCGTGAAGCGAGCCCTGGCCAACGCGAGCCTCCGTTGGCCCCTGGCGCCGGTCGAGCGTCACGTTTCCGCGCCCGACGCGCGCGACCAGATGGCCCCGGACTCCCTCGGCGCGCAGGTCGCCGAGCATCACCTGGGCGTCGACGCTCGCGATCGAGGACAGCACTCGGACGGTCACGTCCAGTGCGGGCACGTCGCGCAGCATCGATCCGAACTCGACCGAGTGGCCGCGATGCAGCCGGCCCAGCACGTCTGCCAGCGACTCCGCGTCCAGTAAGGTCGACTCTTCGCCCTGACGCAGCACCACGCGATCGCCCTGACGCTCGAATGTCCAGCCTTCCGGCTGCGCCGGCTGAACCGTGGCGACGAGCTCGCTCCCCTGTTCCCCGGCGAGCGCGGTATCGGGCGTCGAAATGAGTGTCACCGTCCCGTGCTTCCACGAGATGTCAAGACGGGTCACGCCGAGCACATCCACCCGGCGTGTCTCCCCGTCGGTCGCCTGCTGCTCCACCACTGTCTTCTCCTTCGACTACGTGCTGAGCTCCCGAATCCGCTCGAGTCCCGCGACGGGGTCGAGCTGGCCAGCGGCGATCTGCTCCAGGATGGCCCGGCGACGGTCACCCGCCGGGCCCGGGGCCTCCAGGGAGGGAGCCGCGCCGGGGCTCACCGTCCCTCCGCTGGGCACGCTCGCGCTGGCGGTGGTGGCCGAGGGCTCTGCCGCAGCCACCGGCTGGCCCGGCGCGTGGTCCAGACCGCGCACGACCCGGATGATCTCGTCGAGCTTGCCGCGGATGGTGGGGTAGGAGACCCCCAACTGCTTCTCGAGGTCGGTGAGGTTGCCACGGTTCTCGAGAAAAAGGTTGAGGAACGTGAGCTGGTCGTCGGCCAAGCGACAGTACGGACAGGGCGCATACCGACCACGGATTTCCGTCGTGCAACGTAAGCAGCGCACCTCGGTGATGACGAGGTCGCCGTTGCAGGTCGGGCAGCGCTCCAGGATCTTTCGCATGGTCACTCCTCTGTTTTGGGTAGAGCCGCCGGCCCCCACCCTCAAGGGAATCGGGGGGCGCGGCGGGCGCGCCGCGCTTTCGGCCCCCACTTTCCCATCGCAGGTGGCCGCGGCTACGTCGCGTCGCCGGATCCGTTGGTTCTCAGCAACGCTCGGCCCCGACACTCCGTCTCGGCTGGGCCAAAGGCCCCGCGGTCGTCTCTGTCCCGGGGACCAGTTTAGCACGAATACTTACCGTTGGCAAGTATTCGCTTCCTATCAGTCGATATTTCGGAGAAACGACCGCGCGCC
The DNA here is from genome assembly GCA_016190465.1 of Chloroflexota bacterium. Lineage (GTDB taxonomy): Bacteria > Chloroflexota > UBA6077 > FW602-bin22 > JACPQP01 > JACPQP01. The sequence continues at coordinate 8,493 of JACPQP010000085.1, read as the reverse complement.
GGGTAGTGTCAGCCTAGCCTTTTCGAAATCTCGCCACGGAAAGTCTGCGTCGTCACTGGTCTGCCGTGCGCTGCAGGCACGTAGCCAGCGACGCACCCATTGCGTGGAATGATGTAGCCGCGGGGAGCCTTGTTCCTGGTAGAATACTACTGTGTCAGGAGAGATTCAGTTCAGAGAGGTTTTCTCCCGATGAGTGAATACCAGTACTACGAGTTTCAGGCGATTGACCGGCCGCTCACCAAAGACGACATGGCCGAGCTGCGGGCCCTGACGACACGGGCCATCATCACCCCGACCCGGCTCCAGAACGTCTATCATTGGGGCAGCTTCCGTGGCGACCCAAACGCCCTCATGGAGCGGTACTTCGACGCGTTCCTGTACCTGGCGAACTGGGGAACGCACAGACTCATGCTTCGGCTGCCACGCCGGCTTCTCGACCTCGAGACCACCGCAGCCTACTGTCGGTGCGATCGAGCTTTGGCACGGGCCGCGGGGGACCACGTCATCCTGGAGTTCCGCTCTGAACTCGATGAGGGGGCTTGGGTGGAGGACGGTGAGGGAGAAGCCTGGATGTCGTCGCTGGTCCCGCTGCGCGCCGAAATCGCGAGTGGCGATATGCGGGCTCTCTACCTCGGCTGGCTGCTCTGCGCCGAGACCGGCGAACTGGATGACAACGAGGCCGAGCCGCCGGTCGCGCCGGGGCTCGGTCGTCTCTCGGGATCGCTCCAGACCTTCGCCGACTTCTTGCGCATCGACCCTGACCTCATCGCGGTCGCCGCACAGCGGAGCGAAGACCTCCAGGAGGTGCCTCCGCTGAGGCGTGAGCTCGAGAGGTGGATCGGCGACCTCCCCGAAGCCGAGAAGAACGGCCTGGTGCTGCGCCTGGCCGCGGGCGGTGAACCCGTGTCACTTCTGCAAACCGAGATACTGCGGCGCTTTCGCCAGGCCACCGCAGCGGCGAGACCTCTGGCTCCGTCGGGCGCTGGCGCTCGACGCACCGTGGCCGAGCTAATGTCGGCAGCCGAGGAACGTGCCGATGCGCGGCGCCGCGAGGAGGCCGAGCGCGAGGCGAGGGAACGCGCCCGCCGGGAACGGGAAGAGGCCGTGGCGCGGGCCGCCTACCTTGACGACCTGGCCGGGCGCGAACAGGCGGCCTGGCTTCAAGTGGAGGCGCTCATCGGAAAGCGGCAGGCGGCTCCTTACGACGAAGCGGTCCAACTGCTCAAGGACCTCCGCGATCTCAGCGCGCGAAAGCAGACGGCGCCGGCGTTCGCCGCGCGCCTGAGCCAGTTGCGGGCCCAGCACGCGAAGAAGTCGGGCTTCCTCAGCCGGATCGAGCGGGCCGGAGTGATCTGAAGTCATCGTCCGACGGGCAAAGCGCCGCCATGGTATAATCTCGCAGATTGCCTCGTGAGACAGGAGCAGACCCCGGCGTGAACGAACGGATGCTCGCGGTGCTGGAGTTCCCGAAGATCCTCCAGCGGCTGGCCGACCTTACCGCCTTCGCCGCCAGCCGAGAGCTTGCCCTGGCGCTTCGCCCGTCGGTCGATCGGGCGGTGGTGGAACACGAGCTCGGCATCACCGCGGAAGCGCGCCGGCTCTTCGACCTGAAGGCAAGTGCGACCGTCGGGGGAGCACGCGACGTCCGACCGCCAGCGCAGCGTGCCGCGCTCGGCGGCATCCTCCTGCCGGAGGACTTCCTGGACATCCTGTCCACGCTCCAGGCGGGGCGGGGACTGCGCAATCTCGTGACGCGGTTCGCCGAGGAGCTGCCTCGGCTGGCCGACATTGCCCAGACGATCGTCGATTGCCCCTCGCTCGAGCAGGAGATCGCGCGGTGCTTCTCGGATCGTGGTGAGATCCTCGATCACGCCAGCGGGACGCTCGCCCGGATCCGCGGGGAGCTGAAGGTGGCCCATCAGCGGCTGACCGAGGCACTGCACAACCTGATGAACTCGCCCACGTTCCGGCCGCTCGTCCAGGACGCGATTGTCACGATCCGCGAGGGCCGCTACGTCATCCCGATCAAGGTCGAGGCGAAGAGTCAGGTTCGGGGCATCATCCACGACCAGTCCGCGAGCGGCGCGACCGTCTATATCGAGCCGCTCCAGATCGTCGAGCAGAACAACCGGTGGCGGCAGCTCCAGTTGGACGAGCAGCAGGAGGTCGAGCGGATCCTGCGCGAGTTGTCCAGCCAGGTCGGCGCCCTCGCCGCGACCCTCGTGACCAACGTCGAGGCGCTGGCGCTGCTCGACCTGGCGCTGGCGAAGGCCAGGCTCGCCGGTGCCCAGCGGGCGGTCGAGCCGCTGTTGGCCACCGGAGACCGGGGCGCCGACGGGTGCTGTCGCCTCGTCAGGGCTCGCCACCCCCTCCTCGGCGACAACTGCGTCCCGATCACGGTCGGCCTGGGCGCTGACTACGATGTCCTGGTCATCACCGGCCCCAACACGGGCGGGAAGACCGTGGCGCTCAAGACCGTCGGCCTGCTGACGCTGATGGCGCAGGCCGGCCTGCACGTTCCGGCCGACGAAGGCTCTCAGGTCCGGGTGTTCCAGGGGGTTTACGCCGACATCGGCGACGAGCAGAGCATCGAGCAGAGCCTGTCGACGTTCTCATCGCACATGACGCGGATCGTCGGCATTCTGGCCGAGGCGAGCGACGACTCGCTGGTGCTGCTGGACGAGATCGGGGCGGGCACCGACCCGGCCGAGGGGTCGGCGCTGGCCCGGTCGATCCTTGGCTACTTCCTCGAGGGTGGCCTCTGGGCGATCGTCACGACCCACTACAACGAGCTCAAAGCGTTTGCCCACAACACCCCGCGCGTGGAGAACGCCTCGGTCGAGTTCGACTCCGAGACGCTCGCGCCCACCTATCGTCTCATCGTCGGGCTACCCGGCCGCAGCAACGCGCTCGCCATCGCCCAGCGGCTTGGCCTGCCACGCCCATTGGTCGAGCAGGCGGCGTCGCTGCTGAACGCGGCGGACGTCCAGGTCGAAGGGTTGCTGGCCGGAATCCAGGAGGAACGCGAGAAGGCCTCCGCCGAGCGAGCCGTCGCCGAGAGCGAGCACCGACGGGTCGTGATGCTGCGGAAGCAGCTCGAACGTCGACTGACCGAGGTCGACGCGGAGCGGCAGGCGGCGGTAGAGCGGGCCTACGAAGAGGCCGCAGCGGAGCTGGCCGCGCTCCGCGGCCGGCTGCGCCAGGTGGCGCTCTCACTGGAGCGCTCGCCCGAGCAACCGATCCAGGGGCCAGCGCTCACGCCGGTCGTCGCCCCCGCATACCGGGAGCTGCGCGAGGTGGAGAAGCTGCTGGTCGAGCGGCGGCCACGGCCGCGTCGGAGCGAGCCCTCGCCGGCCGTCGAGCCGGAGCGACCGCTTCAGCCCGGCGACGTGGTGCTGATTCGCAGCCTGAACCAGTCGGGCGAGCTGGTCACGCTGGTGCCGGAGCGCGGCACGGCCGAGGTGCGCGTGGGCAACTTCAAGCTGCGGGCCAACCTCGCTGACCTGGTGCGAACGCGGGCCCAGTCGCCCGGTCGAAACGAACGGGCAACCGAGCCCGCCTCGTCCGGGCCGGCGGCGCTGCTCAACCTGGTGGATCGCCCGACGCCGGCCACCCAGCTCGACATGCGTGGCTGGCGTGCCGACGAGGTCCACGCCGAGCTCGATCGGTATCTGAACGACGCCTACCTGGCCGGGTTGCCCTGGGTGCGGATCGTCCACGGGAAAGGGACCGGCGTCCTCCGCCAGGTGGTCCGCGAACTCCTGGCCGACCACGCGCTGGTCCGCTCCCATCAGCCTGCGCCGTCGAACGAGGGTGGCGAGGGAGCAACCGTCGTCACGCTGGCACACTAGGAGGGTTGATGGCCGAGGACCGTGAGCGGACTGGGAGCAGTGGGACGGCCGAGGCCGCCGCGCCCCCGCCCGGACCGCGAGCGGCAGTAGCGCTCAACTACGAGCGTGGCAAGGACGCGGCCCCGCGCGTCGTCGCCTCGGGCCGGGGGCTGTTGGCCGAGCGCATCCTGGACCTGGCCCGGGAGCACGGCGTCCCCGTGCGCGAGGACCCGGATCTCGTCCAGTTGCTGGCCAGGCTCGACGTGGGCGAGGTGATCCCCCCCGACCTCTACCCGGTCATCGCCGAGGTGTTCGCTTTCATCTACCGGCTCAATGCGGAGCGGGCGAGGAGCGCTCGCTGAGCTCCACGGGCTCGCCCCGGCGGGCTGCCTCGTAGGCGGCCAGCGCGACTTCCAGCGCCCGGAGTCCGTCTTCCCCCGACACGGTCACCGGCCGATCCTCCCGGATGGCGGCGGCGAAGTCGGCAACCATCAGGCCATCCAGGTTCGCCCCGACGTCCACGAGTTGCCCGCGCCCGATCTCCTCGCCATAGAGCAGTATCTGCTTACCAAACAGGTCGAGCGAGAGGTTGCCCTCGCTCCCGATGACCTCCAGCGTCACGTCGCCCCAGGTGGGGTAGCTGCGCCGCGGCCGCGACCACGAGGCGTCGAGCGTGGCGAAGCAGCCCCGCCGGAACTCCATCGTCAGCAGCGCGGTATCCTCGGCGGCGCCGTGGCACGTGCCGTGGCTGGTCTCGGCGTAGACCCGAGCCACCTCGTCGTCAAGGAGTCGGCGCAGCAGGTCGGCGACGTGGACCGTGTGATCCATCACCGCGCCGCCACCGGCCAGCGCCGGGTCGGCGAACCAGTCGCCCGGATACTGTCCCCGGTTCGTCCCGTTGACCGCGAGCACGGTTCCGATGGCGCCGCCGGCCACCGCCCGCTGGGCCGCCCGGAACGCCGGGTTGAAGGGACAGGGGAACGCCGTTTGCAGCTTGACGCCCGCGCGCTGGCACGCGTCGACCATCGCTTCGGCGTCGGCAAGGGTCGTCGCCAGCGGCTTCTCGCACAGGATGTGCTTTCCAGCCGCCGCGGCCCGGAGCGCCAGATCTCGGTGACGGACGTTCTCGGCACAGATGATGACCGCGTCGACGTCGGCGGCGAGCAGGGCATCGTAGCCGTGGAAGTATGGCACCCCCCACCGCGCCGCCCATTCCCGCCCGCGCGCCCCATCGTCGTCGGCGATGCCGGCGAGCGCCAGCCCGGGGAGCGTCTGAACGGCCCGGGCGTAGCTCTGCCCGTGAAAGTGAGCCAGGCTCATGATGCCGATTCGCACCATCGTCAGACCTCCACCCGACCAATCCCACAGCCGCGCTTCTGCGCCTGTGGGACCAGCCTATCAGCAGCGCGCCCACACTGTCAAGTGACCGAGCTTTCTCTGAACGCCAGTACTGGTCGAGACACGCATTGCCTGGTACTATTGTCCCTAGCGAGTCCGCCGCGTCGACGGTTCCGACCCCTCCAGTGCTGGAGAGGTGACGGCTCATCCCCACGACCAGGAGGACCAGATGACTGGCAACGCCACTCCCTTCGAGCGCATCCACGCTGATCTGCTAGAGAAGCTCGCCCGCGTCGGCACGCAGACCGCGACGGGCGTCTTGACCTCGCTGGGCTATCGCAACTGCTACCTGGTGGGAGACCATCCGCCTCAAACTCGCTGCTGGCGCCTCGCTGCACACCGCCTACCCGATGGACGAGGCCACGCGCGCCGAATACCGCGAGTGGCTCGCGAGCCAGACCGGTGAGACCACGGACGAACGCACGTGAACACCGATTCAAGTGGGTGCCGCGGGCGCGGCAGGGAGGAAGATTGGCGTTGATGGCTATCGGTGAAGCGGCGGTCCTCGCCGAGCTCGAGGGGCTGGTCCGGTCGACCTATCAGCTCTGGGATGAGGTCTGGGTCGGCTTCTCCTGGCGCAACTACACCTTCGACCACGTCCAGCGCGTTCGCGCACTTGCCCGGGCGCTCGCGCGCCGCGAGGGCGCGGACGACCGGGTCGTCGAGTTCGCCGGGCTGCTGCACGACCTCACCAAACCCTACGATGGGGAAATCGTCGTCCGCGATGGCAAGCGGGTACTCGACGAGAGTGGCTTCTGGCGCAACGAGTTGGTGGCGCCGTCCCGCCACAACAGGGTCACCAGACTCTACGACCAGCTTGGCCTGGCGGGGACGGTCCACCACGTGTCCGGCGGGCAGATCGCCACCGCGCTGCTCGCCGAGAACGGTTTCGACGAAGACTTCTGCGCGGCGGTTCGCGAGTGTATCGAGGCGCACCTGAAGATGGGGCCGGAGTCTTCGCCGGCCGGTCGCTGTCTCTACGACGCCGACACCATCGACGCGAACATCGGGCTGCCGGCCTTCTACCGCAACATCCAGATCACGATGAACCGGATGGAGAAGGACTACTCCCGGAGGGGCGAGGCCCTCAACGCTTACCTTGCCGAGAATCTCGAGACCTTCCTGAACCCGTACCTGCGTGAGCGCATTCCGAGCTGGAACGCGGGGAAGCGCGACGACTTCATCCCGAAGCTCGCGACTGCCGCGGGGCGCGAGGTCGCCGCCGAGCGCGTCGACCAGCTCGACCGGGTGGTCAGGGCATGCAGGCCGAGCTCGACCGCTACGCTTTCCACGTCGAGAACGGACGGCTCGCCGTCGTGCGCCACTTGCTTACCCACCGCGACAACCCGAGCTTCGCCGCCGACCTCGAGTATCTGGCAGGCGAGTGGTTGACGATGGGCGAGCGCACGCCCGAGGCAGCCGAGTTGATCGCGCTGTTCAAGCAGGAGGCCAAGGGCAACAGGTAGTGCCGGCAGGGAATCAGTCAGCTCCAAGAGAACAGGGCACAGGGAGGAGACTTACGTGATCGCCCAGATCGGCCATTGCGCCTACCGCGTGAGGGATGCGGCGAAGTCCACCGAGTTTTACGCCAGGCTTGGCATCGTGGAGGCGTTTCGGCTCCACCGCGAAGATGGCTCACTCGGGATCGTCTATCTCCAGCTTAGCGCCAACCAGTTCATCGAGATCTTCCCCGGGGCCACCCAGCCAGCGACGGCGACGCGAGAGACGATCGGCTACGCCCACCTCTGTCTGCTGGTGGATGACCTGCACGCGATGATCGCCGACCTCGACGCGAGAGGTGTCGTGATCGACCGACCGATCAAACGGGGCGCGGACGGCAATCTTCAAGCCTGGATCGTCGATCCGGACGGGAACCGGATCGAGTTGATGCAGATCATGCCCGACTCGCTGCAAGCGAAGGCGGCAGCGCGGGCAGATCGGTGAGGGGGAACGACGATGCACTTTGACATGGTCATCGCGGGTGGCGAGGTGATCGACCCGGGGACGGGCCGGATCGGCCGGTTCGATGTCGGCATTCGGGACGGCCGAATCGCCGCGGTCGACCGGGCGCTGCCCACCGGGCAGGCTGCCCAGGTAGTCGACGCCTCCGGGCAGTTCGTCACCCCGGGCCTGGTAGACCTGCACACCCACGTCTACTGGGGAGCGACCTTCTGGGGGATCGAGCCGGACCCGGTGGCCGCCCGCACGGGCGTCACCACCTGGCTGGACGTCGGCTCCTCGGGCGCCTACAACTTCCCGGGATTTCGCCGCTGGGTCGTCGAGCCGAGCCAGTCCCGGGTCTATGGCCTGCTGAACATCTCCTCGATCGGGCTGACGGCCCCGACCTACGAGCTGGCGAACCTCGACTATGCCGACGTCGCTCTCGCCACGACCGTCATCGGCCAGAACCGCGACGTGCTCGTCGGCGTCAAGGCGCGCATCGACGCTCTGACGACCCGGGGCACGGGCATCGAGCCGCTGCGCCGGGCGCGTGAAGCCGCCGACCGGGTCGGACTGCCGCTGATGGTCCACGTCGGCAAGGGCCCACCGCCGCTCGACGAGATCATATCCCTCATGCGACCGGGCGACATCCTGACCCACTGCTTCACTGGCCACTCCAACCGCGTTGTCGACGAGCGCGGCCGAATCCTCGATTACGTGAAGCGCGCCTGGGAGGAGGGCCTCATCCTGGACATCGGCCACGGGAGCGGCAGCTTCAGCTTCGCCACCGGCGAGGCGATGCTCGCCGCCGGCTACAAGCCCGACGTCATCAGCAGTGACATCCACCAACTGAGCATTCAGGGGCCGATGTTTGATCTGCCGACAACGCTCTCGAAGTTCCTTGCGCTCGGCATGACCGTCCCCGAGGTGATCGAGCGGGCGACGGTTCGGGCAGCGCGGGCTATGGGCAAGCCGGAGCTTGGCACGCTGGCGGTTGGCGCGGTCGCCGACGTGGCGCTGTTTCAGCTCGAGCCGGGCAACTACACCTTCCACGACGTCTTCATGGTGCCCCGTTCGGCGAAAGAGCGACTGGTCAACACGCGAACGCTTCGTGCGGGCCAGGTGATGGCGCCGACGTTGGAGCAGCCGCTCCATACGTGGGCGCACCGTTGAGCCCGCCCCCTCCCGACCTCCCCGCACGCGGCTCACAAGGGTAGGTATCGCGGGGGGGGTGCCCTGCGACTGAAGTCGCGGGCTACCGTTACGAAGTCGGCCTGCGCCGACTGGGTTAGCCCGCGAAGGCGGGCTTCGCAAAGGTAGCTCG
>JACPQP010000110.1 GCA_016190465.1 Chloroflexota bacterium | reverse complement strand
CTGGGCCCGGGAGCTGCTCCGCGTCGCCAGGCCCGGCGGCCGAGCCTGCGTCAACATCCCGCTGGACAGCAACAAGGGCGGGAAGCGCGCCGTCTACGCGGACTACATCCGGGTGTTTCTAGCGGCCGGATGGGAGTACCAGACGACGATCGTCTGGAACGAGCGGAACATCTCGCGGCGCACGGCCTGGGGGAGTTGGCTGAGCCCGACCGCGCCTTTCGTCACCGCGCCGGTCGAGATGGTTCCGGTGTTCTTCAAGGGCGAGTGGCGGCGGAAGCGCGAGGGCCGCACCTCGGACATCGAGCGCGACGAGTTCCTGGCCTGGACGCTGGGCGTCTGGGACTTCGCGGGGGAGAACCCCGCCAAGGTGGGACACCCCGCCCCGTTTCCCGCGGAGCTCCCGCGCCGGCTGATCAAGCTCTACTCGTTCGTCGAAGACATCATACTGGACCCATTCCTCGGTTCGGGCACCACGTGCGTGGTGGCCAAGCAGCTTGGCCGGCGGGCGATCGGGGTCGAGATCGACAAACAGTATTGCGCTGTCGCTGCGGATCGGTGTCGCCAGAGCGTCTTTCCGCTAACCGGGGACCTCGGCCTTCCAACGACGGAGGTCAGAGATTAGATCGTCAAGCGGCCGAACCAGGTGACAATACTGTGTGTGGTTCGGCTGTAGCGGGTTGTCAAAAGCCTCTGCGCGATGGCGTGGGCGTCGGTCATCGCCCACAGGCCCCGACGAGGATGGCCGAGTTCTGGCCGCCGAAGCCCAGCGAGTTGGAGAGGACGACCCGGACCGGCGCCGGCCGGCCGACCAGTGGCACGTAGTCCAGGTCGCACTCGGGATCGGGCTCGCGGAGGTTGATCGTCGGCGGGATGAAGCCGTGGCGAATCGTCAGCACGGCCGCGACGAACTCCACCGCGCCGGCGCCGCCGAGCAGGTGCCCGGTCATCGACTTGATCGAGCTGATCGGCGTGCGGTACGCGTGCTCGCCTAGCGCCCGCTTAATCGCCCGGGTCTCGACGACGTCATTCAATGGCGTCGAGGTGCCGTGCGCGCTGACGTAGTCGATCGCGGTGGGGGCCAGGCCGGCGTCGCGGAGCGCCAGCGTGATGGCCCGGGCCGCGCCGGCGCCCGACTCCTCGGGCGCAGTCGCGTGGTAGGCATCCGACGTCGCGGCGTAGCCGAGCACCTCGGCCAGGATCGGCGCCCCCCGCGCTCGCGCCCACGCCTCATCCTCGATCACCACGGCGCCCGCACCCTCGGCGATGACGAAGCCATCGCGCCGCCGGTCGAACGGGCACGACGCCTCCTCGGGCGGCTCGTTCCGGCGGGAGAGCGCTTTGGCGTTGGCGAAGCCGGCGATGATGAAGGGCGTGATCGGCGCGTCGACGCCGCCGGCGATGGCCGCGCGGACGACGCCCCGCTGGATCAGGGCGTAGGCGTTGCCGATGCAGTCGTTGCCGGTCGCGCAGGCGGTCGAGATCGGGACGGTGGGGCCCTGAGCGCCGGTGTGGATCGAGATGGTGCCGGCGACGGCGTTGGGAATCACCATCGGGATCAGGAACGGGCTCACCCTTCGCGCGCCCTCCCGCCGAAAGACCTCGAACTCGCCCTCGAAGGTCAACGGCATGCTGAGGCCCGCGCCGTAGGCGACGCCCACCTCCTCGGGATGCTGCCGGATCGGCAGGCCGGCGGCCTCGATCGCCATCGACGCGACGGCCACGCCCATCTGCGTCGCGCGGTCCATGCGCCTGGCCGCCTTGCGGCCGACGTACGCCTCGGCCTCGAAGCCGTCGACCAGCCCGGCGACTTTGCTCGGCAGGTCGCTCGTGTCGAACCGGTCGATTGTCCGGATGCCGGAGCGCCCCTCGCGGAGTGACCGCCAGAAGGCGTCGGTGCCAACGCCGATGGGGCTGATGACGCCCAGGCCGGTGACGACGACGCGGCGCCGGCCGGGCCGGCCCTCCAGCTCGCCTCGGAGCGACTCGGGGTCCGGCCCCGCGTGGTAGTGCTCGGTTCCAGAGCGTGGCTGGTGGTCCATCTATCTCCTCTTCTGCACGGCGCGTTTGCCGCCGCTGGTCCCAAGCATAGCGCCTGGGGGGGCCGTGTCAAGCATCAGGCCCGCCTCAAGACGCCCAGCTCGACGAGTCGGTCGACGTGGCTGGGGGTGAGGCCGGGCAGGGAGCCTCCCTGGATCAGCAGGTCCAGCTCGACGTTGAGCGTCATCGCGTGCTCGGTGAGGTTGGCGCTGGAGACGAACAGCATCCGGTCGTCGGCAACCGCACTTCGCGTGCAGCGCGCCGATCCGGCCGCGGGGACCGATGGGGCGCTGGTCGCGTGGCCAGATGGAGATGGCGGCCACAGCGGTATCAGGGGCATGGGACTCCTGGCCATCTCAGCCACGACGTAGCGTCGCTGCCGAGCCTCGACGAGCTGACCTTGCTCGGGGATGCCCGGCGTCGCGGAATTGGCCACTGGACTACCCTTGCCGGCGAGAAGTGCAGGTCCATCCTACTGTCAAGCGTTCGGCTGGTCAAGCGGGTGATGGCCGCAACAAGGGTTGTGTTGGCCAATGCAATGCGGTATCCTAGATGGGAATCTATGTATCTCGGGGGAGCCGATGGGTAGCGCGACCTATCTGCCAACTGACCTTCAGCGGCGCTATCGCCAGATCCTCGACGAGGCCCGAGAAGACGAGGCGCGCGTGCGGGACCACGATGGCACGAATCTCCTGATCCTGCCCGAGGAACGCGTCCGCGTCCTTCGTCGCTTGAGTCGGGCTACCGCCAGTCTGCTCGTGCTCGAGCGTGCCCTGAGCAACTCGGGGCGCCGGCCGCTGGAGCTGACTGACTACGGCGAATGGACATGGCTGCGCGCGCTGGATCGGAAGGATCTCCACGAGTTCGTCCACGAGGTCCGCGATGCGGTGATCATTGGCGTGATGGAACAGTCGAGCCGTCTGCTGGACGAGCAGTTGCGGGCCTGGCGGACAACGGCGCAAGAAGCCGAAGATCCTCTGTTCTGCGCGATTATGCGCGGCGGTCTCTCCGAAGAGGACTTCGTCGAGGTCTCGCGTCCCGAGGCATCGCCGGGCGAGGACACCGGTTCATCGGCAGAACGCTCTGCTCATGGCGCCGAGTAGCTACCCTCCGTACATTCCAGCCAGGCGGCCTGGCGGAAAACCCGTGGAGCGACCCCGTTACCGAGTGCTGATTCATCGTCAATATGCAGATCTTTGGGCGACCTTGCCCCAGCGCGTTGGCCTGGCGGCCGCCCAGCAGTTCTATGACCACGTCGCCAGCACGCCTGGGCAGATTCCCCCGGTGGCAACGACAACCGTGCTGAAAGGCTCGCTCGGCCGACCACTCGCGCCGGGATGTAGTTCGACCATTCACTACGAAATATCCAGCGCTGGAAGAATCGACTTCCAATTCAATGACGCCTATGTTGGCGCGCGAGGGGATCCACATCCGGTAGTTTACATCTTGCGGATCAGCCTCAGCAGCCATTAGGATACCCTTCTTATCGTTCGCTGGGACGCTTCGCTCGGTCGGTGGTCGGCGCACCTCGTGGGACGCACCTCGAACAACTTCTCGGTCCAGCTTGCCGAGGGCTGCTTCATCAGCGTGACGAACGAGGGCGGGATCCGGCGACCACCGCCGGCGCCGTAATGGTGGCTCAGGTGCATGCTGTCCCACTGTGGAAGTACCTGCTGTGCCAGATATGCCTATCTGCGTTCATCTGTGGTTTCGACTCCGTGACCCCGGGCCTCCGGCTTCCGGCTGACCCCTGGCTACGGAGAAGCCACAGGGACGGCCTCCGTGAACTCCCGGTCGCGGCGAAACTGGCTCATGTACAGGTCGTAGTAGAAGCCGTGGGCCCGCAGCAGCTCCTCGTGCGTGCCGCGCTCGACGATCTGCCCGTCCTGGATGGCCAGCACCTGGTCGGCGTGGCGGATCGTGCTCAACCGGTGGGCGATGACGAACGAGGTGCGCCCGCGAAGTAGATCTTCCAGCGCCCTCTGGATCAGCCGCTCCGTCCGGGTGTCGACCGACGACGTCGCCTCGTCGAGGATCAGGATCCGCGGGCTCGCCAGCGCCGCCCGGGCGATCGCCAGCAACTGCCGCTGGCCGAGGCTCAGGCCACTCCCGCGCTCGCCCAGCACGGTGTCGTAGCCCTGGGGCAGCCGCTCGACGAAGGTGTCGGCGCGAGCCAGCTTCGCCGCGGCCACGACCTCGGCGTCGGTGGCGCTCGGCCGACCGTAGCGGATGTTGTTCATCACCGTGTCGCTGAACAGGAACGAGTCCTGGAGCACCATGCCGATCTGCCCCCGCAGGCTGGCGGCAGTGACCTCGCGGACGTCGAACCCGTCGACGGTGATCGAGCCAGATGTCACGTCGTAGAAGCGGGGGATCAGGTGGACCAGCGTCGTCTTGCCCGCGCCAGTCGGGCCGACGATCGCGATGGTCTGCCCCGGCTCGGCGACCAGGCTCACGTCCCGCAATACCGGCTGCCCCGGCTGGTACTCGGCCCAGACGCCGTCGAACACGACCCGGCCGGCGATGGGTGGGATCGCCACCGCGCCGGGCGCGTCCGGCAGGTCCGGGACCTCGTCCAGCAGGCCGAAGATCCGCTCCCCGCCGGCGATTGCGCTCTGGATGTTCGTCCAGAGCACCGAGATCGCCGAGATCGGCTGGTGGAATCGCTGGGTGTAGGCGATGAAGGCCACGATCAACCCCAGCGACATCGTGCTGCCGAACAGCGTCTGGCCGCTCAGCAGGACCAGGCCGCCGACGCCCGCGACGAGCGCGATGGCCACGTAGCCCAGCGCCTCCAGGGTTGGCTGGAGCGCGCTGGTGTAGGAAACCGCGAGGATGCTGGCATCGCGCGAAGCCGCGTTCGACTCCGCGAACGTCTGGATGTTCTGCTCCTCGCGCTGGAACGCCTGCGCCTCCCGGACGGCCGAGAGGTTCTCCTGGAGGTTGGCGTTCACGTCGCCGACCCGCGAGCGGACCTGCCGGAAGGCCTGCCGGGCCCGGTTGGAGAACCACGACGTCGCGAAGAACATGGCGGGTGTGACCGCCAGCGCCACGAGCGCGTACGCCGGACTCTTGCTCAGCATCGCGTAGGCGACCCAGACGATCAGCAGGGCGCCCTGGATCACGCTGATGAGCGGGAACTGGACGGCCAGTTGAACCGTGTCGGCGTCGTTGGTGATCCGGCTCATCACGTCGCCGGCCTCGTGCCGGGTGAAGTAGCCCAGCGACAGACGGTGCAGGTGGTTGAACACCTCGACCCGGAGCGCGCGCACGACGTTCTGCCCCGCGTAGGCCATCAGGAAGGACAGGAGGCCGGTCAGCAGCGAGCCGGCGACGTACAGGCCGGCGATCAGCAGGATGAGCCCGCCGAGTCCGGCGATGTGCTCTGCGGGCGTCGCCGCCGGGTCCACCGTCGCGAACCAGCAGTTCGTGGGGGCCGGGAGCGCGAGCCCCTGGTCCGCCTGCGGTCGCGACGGCGCTCCCGCCGAGGCGCTGGGGGCCAGCGCCGACCGGGTGGCCGGCGTCAGGTAGCAGTCGACGGCCTGTCCCATCAGGTCGGGGATGACGACCTGCGTGTAGGTGCTGGCGACCACGAGCAGGCCGACGGCGATCAGGACGAGGCGGTAGGCCTTGAAATAGGCCCAGAAGCGCGCCAGCGTTTCGCCCACCGCTCGGGGCTTCCTCGCCTCCTCACGCAGGATCCAATCGTGACTCATCATAGCGCCATACCTGCCTTCGCCGGAACGCTGGCCGTGACCTCCGGCGCGTGCGTCGAGT
>JACPQP010000093.1 GCA_016190465.1 Chloroflexota bacterium | reverse complement strand
TCGCTGATCGGCCTGCCGAAGCTGAGGATCTACGACCAGTACGCGCCGATCGGACCGGCTGGCGAGGGCGAAGGCGTGCGATACGCCTACGAACAAGCCCGAGACACGATCCTGCACGCGCTGAATGGCTTCGCGCCGCGGTTCGCCACGGTGGCCCGCGAGTTCTTCGAGAAGAACTGGATCGACGCCGAGATCCGACCGGGTAAGCGCGGCGGCGCCTTCTGTTCCTATCCGACGCCGACCGTGCACCCGTATATTCTCTGCAACTACACCGACAACGTGCGCGACGCGATGACCGTCGCCCACGAGCTCGGCCACGGCATCCACGGCTACCTGGCGCGCCAGCAGACGCTCTTCAACTACCACCCGTCGCTGCCTGTCTGCGAGACGGCATCGGTGTTCGCCGAGATCCTAGTCTTCGACCACCTCGTGAAGCAGCAGCTCGATCGCGCCACTCAACTGGGGCTCATCTGCCAGAAGATCGAGGATATCTTCGCCACCGTCTTCCGGCAGAACGTGCTGACCCGCTTCGAGCAGAAGGTGTTCGCGGCACGCCAAGCCGGCCGCCTGACCCCGGAGAGGACCGGCGACCTCTGGATCGAGGCGAACGCCCCGTACTATGGCCCCGCGCTGGAGATGACCGACGGCTACCGCTGGGGCTGGTCATACATCCCGCACTTTATCAACACGCGCTTCTACTGCTACAGCTACGTCTTCGGCGAGCTACTGGTCCTGGCGCTCTACGCGATGTACCGTGACCAGGGGGCATCGTTCGTGCCCGAGTACGTCCGACTCCTGGAGCGGGGGGGAAGCGCCGCACCCGAGGACCTGGTGAAGCCGTTGGGCGTCGACATCCGTGACCGCGGCTTCTGGCAGAAGGGGTTCGACGAGCTGGGGCGGCTGGTGAGCTGGGCGAAGAGCCTGGCCAGCGGTGAGTGAGACCCCCCGACGCGGCGACGGGGCGGCAGTTTGGATCACGAAAGGCGCGAAAGGAACGCGAAAGGCGCGAAAGGGGGACGGGGCGACAGGGCACGAGGCTCACCACAAAGACACGAAGGACACGAAGAGATGACCCTGTTGCAAGCCCCCTTTGTGCTCTTTGTGCCTTTGTGGCAAGTCCCGTGTCCTCCCGCCGTCGCTGTGTCGGGGGAAGAGAGGACGGGGATCGGTGATCGTGCGGAACCTGCTCCGACGGAAGACCCGGACCGTGCTGACGACGGTGGGCATCGGCATCGGCATCGCCGCGATCGTCGCTCTGGTGGCCATCGCCGACGGATACTCGGCCCAGTTCACCTCCATGCTGACGAAGAGTGGCGCCGACCTGACGATCGCCCAGGCGGACGTCGCCGATACGTCGCTCAGCGCCATCGACGAGGAGGTCGGCCGGAAGGTCGCGGCCATGCCGGACGTCGCCCACGTCTCGGGCATGATCTTCAGCGTCGTCCCCCTGGAGAAGATGCCTTACTTCATCGTCTTTGGCTACGATCCGGCGCAATTCGGCATCCGGCACTTCAAGATCCGGGAGGGCCGCCTGATCGGTGAAAGCCGGCCGGGCAGCCGGGAGATCATGATGGGGAGCTCGGCGGCGCGGGCGCTGAAGAAGCGGATCGGCGAACGCGTGCGGATCTACGGGGCCAGCTATCAGGTCATCGGCATCTACGAGACGGGCACGCCGTTCGAGGATGGCGGCGGCGTCATCACGCTCCGGGAGGCCCAGGAGATCTTCAAGAAACCGAAGCAGGTCAGCCTCTTCCAGGTCAAGCTGCGGAGTGTGGACGCCGCCGACCGGGTCCAGAACGAGGTCGAGCGACGCTTCAAAGAGATCACGGTGTCGAAGTCAGCCGAGTTCGCCGAGGGCACCCAGGACGTGCAGATGGCCCGGGGATTCGCCTGGAGCATCTCGGCCATCGCCATCCTGGCCGGCGGTGTGGGGATGATGAACACCGTGCTGATGTCGGTCTTCGAGCGGACCCGGGAGATTGGCGTGCTCCGGGCGTTGGGCTGGCGTCGGCGACGCGTCCTCTGGATGATCCTCCAGGAATCGCTGCTCCTGAGCTTCCTCGGCGGCATCGTCGGGGTTGGTCTCGGCATCGGGCTGGTGTCGCTCCTGTCGTTCACCAGCATGGGCTCCTGGCTGGCTCCGGCCTACAGCGCGGGCCTGTTCGCCCAGGCGCTGGGCACCGCGATCATCCTGGGTGCCATCGGCGGCCTCTACCCGGCGATCCGGGCGGCCGGACTGAGCCCGGTGGAGGCACTGCGGTACGAGTGAGAGGGACGTGGGGTTCACCACGGCGACACGAAGGACACGAAGAGGCATCGGGCAGAATGAAGGACACGGTCGCGGGCGCTGAGCCAGCAACCCCGGCGGCTTTGGGCGCGAGCCGGTCGAGAGAGAGTGCGGTCGAGGTCGTGGATCTCACCCGGATCTATGGCGACGGCCTGGGGGTCAAAGCCCTTGACGGGGTCTGCCTCGGCGTGCGGTCGGGCGAGTTCATCGCGATTATGGGGCCTTCGGGCAGTGGCAAGAGCACCCTTCTGCACCTGCTGGGCGCGCTCGATCGACCAACCGCCGGCCGGATCGCGGTCGCCGGGCGCGATCTGGCGACCGTGCGGGACCTGGACGCCTTTCGGGCGCGGACCGTCGGCCTCGTCTTTCAGCTCCACAACCTGATCCCGACGCTCACGGCGTTGGAGAACGTCGAGGTGCCGATGTACGAGGGTCCCTTCGCTGGCCAGGCCCGCCGCGAGCGCGCCCGGCAGCTTCTGGCGTGGGTGGGGCTGGCCGGGCGGTTGGACCACCGGCCGGGCCAGCTCTCCGGGGGCGAGCGGCAACGCGTGGCCGTCGCCCGGGCGCTGGCGAATCGGCCATCGGTCATCCTGGCCGACGAGCCGACGGGCAGCCTGGACAGCTCGAGTGGTGCCGAGGTGCTCCGGCTGCTCCGGGATCTGAACCGCGCCGAGGGGACGACGGTGATCCTCGTCACCCACGACCCGCTCATCGCCCTGGCCACCGACCGGATCGTCACCCTGCGCGATGGGCGCGTCCAGCGTGACCAGCCGGTCGCCGACGCCGATCGCCACGACCTGGAGGTGTTCCGCCGATCGGATGTGGGGCGACTGATCTTCGGTGAAGACGCCCTCACCCCTACCCCTCTCCCCGCGGGACCAGATCAGGAACGGCAGCAAGGGGTGAGGGCGTCTCCCGCGGGGAGAGGGGTAGGAGGTGAGGGCGTCTCCCGCGGGAGGACCGGGGGATGAGGAAGTGGTATCTTGTCGCGGCCGGGGCCATCGTGGTGGCGGCGGCGCTCGTCGGTGGTGCGTGGCTGGGGGTTCCCGGGCGCGAGCAGAGCACGCCGGAGCCGACGGCCACACCGGAGCCGCCGGCTCCGATCACTGCCAAGGGGACGATCCAGCCGGTCCGGCAGAGCAAGCTCGGCTTCCGAACGGTGGGCCAGATCGCGCTGCTGCCGAAAGTTGGCGACCGGGTCGAGGAAGGGCAGGAGATCGCCCGTCTGGATACCTCGGAGATCTACCTGGCGATCGTTCAGGCGGAGGATGCTGTGGCGATCAACCAGGCCCAGATCGAGCAGGTCGAGGCGCCGGCCCGGCCGGTTGATCTGGCGGCGCTCCAGGCCGCCCACGACGGTGCGCTGGCCAGGCACAACCAGCTTCTGGTCGGCCCAACGGCCGCTGAGCTCCGGGCGGCCGCGGTTGCCGTGAGCAGCGCCGAGGCGGGTGTGCAAGCGGCGCGGACCCGGCTCAAGCAGCTCAAGGCCGGTCCATCCGCGGCCGAGCTGGCGGCGGCCGAGAGCGCCAGCGTGAACGCGCGGGCAGCGCTAGCGGCGGCCCGGCAGCGGCAAGAGACCCTCGACGCCACCAGCGCTCCGCGGGCGGCCGAGATTCGGGCCGCCGAGCTGGCTCTGGAGGTGGCGAAGAACAACCTCTGGGCCGCCCAGGTCGACCGCGACGCAACTCGCGGTCTCTATGGAGCCGACGCGCCGCAAAGCCGCGCGGCCGATGCCCGGGTCGCCGCGGGCGAAACCGCCGTCGCCCAGGCCCGGGCCGCCCTGGAGGCCAGGCAGGTGACGCCGACCGATGCCGAGCGGCGGGCCGTCGCGGCGGCGGTCGACGGTGCCCAGGCCGAGCTGAACGCTGCCCAGGCAAGAGTGGACCAGCTCAAGGCCGGGCCGACAGCCGCCGATCTGGAGGCCGCCGAGAGCAACGCCCGCGGCGCCGAGAGCGCGCTGGCCACCGCGAAGGCCCGGCTCGACCAGCTTCAGGCTGGCGCGACGCCCGGCGACAAGGAGGCCAGCGCCGCCGCCGTTGCCCAGGCCGGGGCTGCCCTGGAGCTCCGGAAAGCCGGCCCGGCCCCGGTCGATCTTTCGGTTCTCAAGGCCCGCCTGAAGCAATCGCAAACCGCCCTCGACCAGGCCCGGGCGGCCCGCCGGTCGGCCGTGATCATCTCGCCACTCTCTGGCGTGGTCGTCTGGACCTCCGGGAACGTCGGGGAGACGGCTGCCCCCGGCACCCCCATCGTGGTCGTCGCTGACCTCACGCAGCTTCAGGTCGAGACGACCGACCTGGACGAAGCCAGCGCCACCCAGGTCGACGTCGGCCAGCCGGTTGCGGTGAGGGTCAATGCCTTCCCCGACAAGGTGCTGGAAGGTACGGTCAAGTCCATCGCGCTTCTCGCGACAGCCACCCCCAGCGGCGACGCCAACTACACGGTCACCATCGCCCTGGCCCGGCTCGATCCGGCGCTCCGACTTGGCATGACGACGCGGGTGGAGTTCGGGGTAGGACGGTAAACGTTAACGAATTGATCGGGTGCGAAGAGGGCGCCCACAGGGGGGCCGCCCCTACGGTAGGGGCACCCCCCTGTGGGTGCCCCGTCCCCCGGACTCCGCCAGACGATGTGCCAGGTTATTTCCTTAACCTTCATGAGGCGCTGGATCGTGGGCTCGTCGAGGCGAATGACCAGCCAGGCTTACTGGCGCTGGATCCGCGGACGGCGGCGCAGCAGCCGGAGCATGAGCAAGCCGCCGAGGAAGATCAGCCCGGACACCGCGGCGAGCCGCCAGATCTCGCGCGGCTGCCCGGCCAGGTAGAGGTCGAGCGCGACCGTCAGCAGCCAGAGCTGGATACCCATCAGCAGAACGCCGATCGTCAGCGCCGCGAGGACGACTGGCGTCTGGCCGGGAGGGGGCGGCGGCTCCGGCCTCACCATCACGGCACCTGCCCGACCGCGTAGAGCAGGTCGCCCTCCTGGCGCAGGATGATCTGTGGCAGCCGTCGCTGCGGGGGGCCGGCCACCGGATCACCCGTCAGGGGGTTGAAGATCCCGTTGTGGCAGGGACAGAACAGCCGGGTGTGCTCGGGCTGGTAGTAGACCGAGCACGAGAGGTGGGTGCACTTCTGGCTGTAGGCGACGAAGCGGCCGCCGGGCAGGTGGAGAAGCACCGCTTCGTCGTCCGGATCGGGATAGCGGAAGTAGAGGGCCTCGCCCTCGGGAACTTCCCCAACGCGCGCGATGGGCCGCACGTCGTGGCGCTCCTGGCTCCGGATCAATCCGAGCAGCGCGAGCAGCGTGGTGGCCGCGAACAGCGTGCCCGAGGTGTAGACCGCGAACTGGAGCAACTCGCGACGCGACACCAACTCGTCGGCATCCCAGTGGTAAGGAAACTCACTCACAGCACCCACGCCTCCTCACGCGGGGCGAACCCAAGGTTCGCCTCTGCCGCCGCCAACTGTGCCTCCTTCAGCAGCGCCACCACGTCGAGCCGGGATTGCTCCTCCGGCAGCACGTGGCAGACCCTGGTGCGGACCTCCTGAGCACCGAAGACGGTATGTCGCACGGCGCGACCGCGCCGCTGGTTCACAAACTCCTCGTAGTCGCCATACCAGAGCGCCTGCGTCGGGCAAGCCTGGGCGCACCACGGCTGAAGCCCCCGCGATGTCCGGTCGTAGCAGAGGTTGCACTTCTTCATCAGTCGCGCCTCGGCATCCATCTTGGGCACGCCAAAGGGGCAGGCGTAGACGCAGTTCCGACAGGCGATGCACCGCGAGGTCTCCGCCTGCTGAACCACCCCATCCGGCGTGATGAGGATCGCCATCACCGGGCAGACCTGGGCGCAGGGCGCGACCGGGTCCTCGCAGTGCATACAGACCGTCGGCTGGGTGGCGACGCTCGTCGCGCGGTCGACGAAGTCGACCATGACCATGCTCTCGCCCTTGTGCGAGTCGCACTCGCGGCACGCGGCCTCGCAGGCGCGACAGCCGATGCAGCGCGAAGGATCGACGAACAGCGTCTTCACTGGCACGTCAGTACACCTTGCCCTCTTCCTCCGCCGGCGATCTGCTCTCCCCCGTGGCGTACGGGAACATCTTCGGGGCGTTTGCCGCGGTGAAGTTCACCCGTGGCCTCCCCTCTCCCCGGGGGAGAGGGGCTGGGGGTGAGGGCCTTCTCCCCTCTCCCTCTGGGAGAGGGGCCGGGGGTGAGGGCAGCCGCTCGACGGTCGCCGCGCAGACCTTGTATTCGGGGATCTTCACCGTCGGGTCGACCGCCGGGTTGGTGAGCTGATTAACCGCCTGCTCGTGGCCGTAGTGGAAGGGGATGAACAGCGCGTCGGGCCGGATCGTCGGCGTGACCAGCGCCTGGACCTCCATTGCGCCTCGCGGCGTGCGGACGCGCACCCGGTCGTGGTTCTGGATGCCAAGGCGGGCCGCGGCCTGGGGATGGATCTCGACCCACGGCTCGGGCGCCTGGCCGTTGAGGAAGCCGAGCCGCCGGGTCTGGTTGCCGCTCAGGTAGTGGTAGACCACCCGGCCGGTCGTCAGCCGGAAGGGGTAGTCGCCTCCGGGCTCCTCGGCTGGCGGCGCATGCTCGACCGGAAAGAAGCGCGCCCTCCCATCCGGATGGGCGAATCGCTCGGCGAAGAGGCGAGGGGTGCCCGGATGGTCTTCGGCGGGACAGGGCCAGAAGACCCCGCCCTGGGCGTCGATCTTCTCCCAGGTGATGCCGAAGTAGTCGGAAACCCCGCCCCGCGAGGCCTGGCGGAGCTCGTCCCAGATCGCACGCGCCGAGCGATAGGGGAAGTGCTGGCCACGGCCCAGCCGACGGGACAGGTCGCAGATGATCTCCCAGTCGCGCCGGGCCTCGCCTGGTGGCTCGGCAGCCAGGTTGATCTTGACGACCCGCCCCTCCATATTGGTGGTGGTGCCCTCGTCCTCACACCAGACCGAGCCCGGCAGCACCACATCGGCCAGCTCGGCCGTCTCCGACATGAAGAAGTCCATCACCACCAGCGGGTCGAGGCTCTGGAGCGCCCGCTGCACGACCGCGTTCTCAGGCAGCGAGACCATCAGGTTCGAGCAGATGATGAGCGCGCTCTTGATCTGCCCGGCCGCCATCAGCCCAACCATCTCGGTGGCTGCCGCCCCCTCCCAGGGCAGCTCTTCGACCGGGATCCCCCAGACGTCGGCGATGTACTGTCGGTGCTCGGGGATGTCGATGTGGCGGTAGCCGGGGAGCTGGTTGGCCTTCTGGCCGACTTCCCGGCCGCCCTGGCCGTTGCCCTGTCCGGTCAGCATCATCGTGCCGCTCCCCGGCTTCCCCACCTGCCCACGGGCGAGCGCGAGGTTGACGCAGGCCAGGCAACCGTTGACGCCGTGCGTGCTGTGCTCGAGGCCCCGGGCGTGCAGGATCAGCGATCGAGGCGCCCGCCCGTACAGCCGGGCCGCGGCCACGACCCGCTCGGCCGGGACGCCCGCGATGCGCTCGGCCTCTTGCGGTGTGTACGGCTCGACCGCCGCCCGCACCGCTTCCCACCCGACCGTCCGCCCGTCGATGTAGGGCTCGTCGATCAGTCCATCGTGGATGATCTGGCGGAGCATCGCGTTGAGCACGGCGATGTCAGTCCCCGGGCGGACCGGCAGCCAGAGATCGGCGGTGCGGGCCGTCGCCGTCTCCCGCGGATCGAGGACGATGAGGCGCGCCCCGTTGTCGCGGGCCCGCCAGAGCCAGATCATCGCGATCGGGAAGGTCTCCGCGATGTTGGAGCCGACCACCAGCAGACAATCGGTCAAGGGAATATCGGTCATCGGGAGAAGCGCGCGGTCGAGGCCGAACGCCTTCGCGTAGGCTACCGCCGCGGAGGACATGCAGAGGCGGCCGTTGTAATCGATGTGGCGGGTGCCCAGCCCGACTCGAGCGAACTTGCCCATCAGGTAGCATTTTTCGTTGGTCATCGACGAGCCACTGTAGACCGCGACCGCGTCCCGGCCATGCGTCGCCTGGAGGTCACGCCAGCGCCCGACGACGTAATCCAGCGCCTCATCCCACGTGGCCCGCTCCAGCCGCCCGGCCGTTCCCGGGCCGCGCCCGCGGCGGATCAGCGGGTGAGTCAGGCGGTCCGGATGGTTGACCTGCTGGTAGGCGACCACTCCCTTGGGGCAGAGGGAGCCGCGATTGTGGGGAAAATCGCGGGGCTCGACGCCGGTCACCCGACCCTCGGATAGTCGCAGGTACATCCCGCACTGCACCCCGCAGAAACAGCAGTGGGTAGGCACCAGCGACTCCGGAAGGCGATCGGCCTCTGGCCATCCCATCGGCGGCTCGCCCGCGGCCTGAAAGTCGTAGTTGAAGTCGCGCCCGGGCCGGAAGAAGTCTTTGTTAACACTCATCTCAAAGCCACACTACAGAAACCTCTTCCCCATCAACTGGGAATATGCCTGCCCCCGCAGCACCCGCTTGCAGGTGGGACAGTAGTCCTGGAGCCAGCCTCGGTCGTCGCCCAGATCGTAATTCTGGTGGAGGTCGACCAGGGTAACCTTCAGGTCGTCGACGAACTGCGGGGAGGGCAGCTCCTGGCCGCAGCACCGACAGCGGCCCGTTTGTGGCTGCTCGCCGTAGTGCTCGACCTCCTGGTTGATCGTCTGATACAGGGTGACGCCGATGCTGGCCGGGCGCTCGACGATGTGGAAGAACTTCCCGAAGGGGATCGACAGCAGCCAGCCCACGACGACCACCTGATGGGTCAGCGAGATGAACCAGTAGAACCGGCCGCCCCACCAGAGCGACGAGGCGGTCAGCGCCAGCCCGGTCACCGCGATGGCGAGCAGGAGCACCAGCGGCACGAGATCGAACCCGAACCGCTGGGTCGTCAGCAGCCCGACCTCGGTCGTCCGCCGCCAGAGCGCGATCGCCACGCCCAGGATGAGCAGCAGCGCCGTGAAGTCGAGGGCGTGGAAGAAGGCGAAACCGGTGCCGGCCTCGATGGGGAACTGGAACAGGGGGAGACCGAAGAACCAGAACAGGTAGCTGTCCGGTGGGACCAGCGTGAAGCGGATCCATCCGAACGTGAGCGGCAAAGTGATGAGCAGGGAGATGACCACTCCCCAGAAGATCGACATGTGCATGACCCAGCGCTGGAGGCCGCGCTTCAGGATGAAGGTCTGCGCGAAGATGTCGTGCCACCAGGCGACGGGGATCAAGGAGGTGTACCGGCGGAAGTTCCGCCAGGAGAGGAAGTTCGTCCAGCCCGCCTTGAAGTACCGCCAGGTAGGGGGACGCGTGATCCAGAGGGAGTAGCGATAGATGATAGCGGCCGTGGCGAAGATGACCGCGACCGCGTAGCCGACCAGCGCGGAGTCGAAATCCTTGAAACCGCGGGAGCCGAGGGAGATCAGCAGCACGAGCACTGCCGCCGCCAGGACAGCGACCGTCGCCGCCGGCAGCTCGCGTCGGATCACGGGATCCTCCTGAAGCCAGTGGTCGCCGTTGACCAGCCGAGCCGACAGACCGTATCCGTATTATACCACGAGCAGGCCACCGGCACCGACCATTTCCTGGGAGCGTGGCGCGTTGGGGACAACTTTCGCGTCTTTCGCGCGTCTCGTCCTTCGCGGTCCAAAGCTCACGTCCCACGGCCGCGCGCAACGTCAGGAAAAGCAGTCGCCCCCTCACTCTCCCCGCCGAAACCGATACCCCAGGCCGCGCTCGGTCAGGATGTAGCGCGGCGTGTTCGGATCGGGCTCGATCTTCTCGCGCAGCCGCCGGACGTAGACCCGCAGGTAGTCTGCCTCGCTCTCGTACTCCTCTCCCCAGACCCGCGCGAGGAGGATCCGGTGGGGCACGATGTGCCCGGCGTTCTTGGCGAGCTGCCACAGCAGGTTGAACTCCGTCGGAGTAAAGTAAACGGGCTGGCCACGGACTCTCACCTCGTGCGCGGCGAAATCGATGGTGAGGTAGTCGTCGGCGTAGCGTCGAAGCTGGTCGAGGCCGACGAGCGGCGCCTCGGCGCGCCGCAGCACCGCCTTGACGCGAGCCAGCAGCTCCAGATGGCTGAACGGCTTGGTGACGTAGTCATCCGCCCCCAGCTCAAGCCCCCGCACCTTGTCCAGCTCGTCGCCGCGCGCCGTCAGCACCACGACTGGCACCGCTGAGGTCCGCCGGATCTCCCGAAGGACCGAGAAGCCGTCGAGACCGGGAAGCATGATGTCGAGCAGGACCAGATCGACGTCCGGTAGGTGTCCCGCTTTGACACCTTCCATCCCGTCCTCGGCGACGACGATCTGGACCTCCGGCCATTGGAACCGCAGGCTCAGGGCGATGGCCTCGCAGACGTCGCGCTCGTCCTCGACGATCAATACTTTCATAGTCGTGCCCTCATCCACGTCTTCACCCGCCGGCCGTTTTCCCGAATGCGGGGAGTGCGATATCGATTGCTGGTGGCCATCCTTCCTCAGAGCTTGCGATCCGCCCGCGGTGGAGCGCGACGATCCGTCGCGCCAGGGCCAGGCGCAGGCTGTGACCACCGTCCGCCTGCGGGCCCGGTTGATTGTGGGCCATTCCCGTCTCTCCCTCTCCCTCTGGGAGAGGGCGGGGGTGAGGGACGTCCACCAGCGCGGAGATCACGATATCCTCCTGCTCGCGCGCCACCGTGAGCCGGACGGTGCTGCCCGTTGGCG
Organism: Chloroflexota bacterium; assembly: GCA_016190465.1. Classification (GTDB taxonomy): domain Bacteria; phylum Chloroflexota; class UBA6077; order FW602-bin22; family JACPQP01; genus JACPQP01. The sequence continues at coordinate 1,242 of JACPQP010000093.1, read as the reverse complement.
CCTGGCTCGCCATGACGGCGAGCGCGCACTCGATGGCCTGCCGAATGCGCCGACGATCTGCCCAGACGATCGGCTCGGCGGTGCGCAGATCAAGGGTCAGGTTCGGACTCCCGTCGGGAAGCTCGGTGCGGACGTGGCTCAAGGCATCATGGAGTGGCTCACGCAGGTCGACTCGCTCGTAGCGAAGCGTCGCCGCGCCAGACTCCAGCCGGACGAGATCGAGCAACTGGTCCACCATCCGGCTCAAGCGCTCGCCGTTGCGCACGATGCTCTCGACGAGCCGCTCATCGTCCTCGTGGTGCGCGCGCTGACGCCGCCTGGTCCGATCGCTCAGCAGTCCGGCCGAGACTTTGATAGCCGTCAGAGGAGTCTTGAGATTGTGCGACACACCGTGTAGCACCGCCAGACTTGACCAGGAGTCCGCCCTCGTCGCGTCGGCGCAGCAGCGCGTCTGCTCGAGTGCGAGCTGCCAGACCGGCACCGCCGCGGCGACGAGCGCCGAGACGTGCTGATCCACGCCGTTCCCCGGCTGTGGCTCAACCACGACGATGGCGCCGTCGCCGAGCGAACCAAGGTGGACCGCAGCCAGGATTCCGGTGGACTCTCTGGTGACTGGAGCAAGCTTCACCCGTTGCACCGTGACCAGCGATGAGTGGCTCCGCCCCACCCGCTCTCCCTCTGGGAGAGGGCAGAGGTGAGGGCCGCTTCCGCCCTCTCCCCCTGGGAGAGAGCGGGGATGAGGGCCGCTTCCTCCCTCTCCCGCAGTGTGGTCCCCGGTCAGGAACGCCGGCCGGGGGTGAGGGCCGTCCACCCCGGAACGGAGCATCTCGGCCACCTCGCTCTCCAGCGGCCCCGGGTCCGCGACGACGAGTTCAGAGCCATCGGTTGCCGTGAGAAACGCCACCGCGAGCGGCGAGTCGACACCACGGCGAATCGCGTTGAGCGCCAACTGCACGATGCTCTGCGGACAGGCGACCGCCGATCCAGGAGCACAGAGATCCCGCAGGACCTCGATTCGACCCCGGGCGCCGCCAAGCCGGTCCTCGCCTCGTCGCGCCTGCCTGCGCAGCAGCAGCGCGCCCAAGACCGCGACGGAGAGCACGACAGAGAGCGCGATGAGGAGCGCCAGCGCCATCCCCGCGCTCCCAGGCACAGGCAAAGACCCACCTCCTCTGATCCCCCAGCCCGTCGCCGTGTCGCCGCGTAACCCCCTCTCCCAGTATTGGGAGAGGGGGCAGGGGG
>JACPQP010000002.1 GCA_016190465.1 Chloroflexota bacterium | reverse complement strand
GGATTGGGGGTTAGGAGCCGGGGGCTGGGGACTGGGAGATCGGCCGCTCTCCCTCTCGTTGTCGCGCTTGCGCTCTCCCTCGGTCGTCTGGTCCTCGTCCAGATGGACCCAGACTTCGACCGGCTCCTCCGGCACGACGAACCGCTCGTCCTCCGGTGCCTCCTCATCGTCCGATTCCGAGCGCGGTTCGGGCTCCTCTTCGGGGGCCTCCGCGGCCCGGCGCGCGGCCTCGGCCAGCATCTCCTGGCCAAGGCGGATGAGCGCGTGGTACGTCGCCAGCACCGAGTCGGCAACCCGGTCGGCGAGCGAGGCAAGCGCGTCCTGGGCGATGGCGAGCCGGATCGCCGGCCAGCACTGGTCGAGCGCGCGCTGGACCGGATCGAGCGTCGGCTTGGGCGCCTCGAGACCCCACTGCTCCCGAGCCCAACGGCAGGTCAGCGCGTCGACGAACTGGTGATGCGGCATCACCACCGCGCCCGGCTGCGCCGCGGGTTGATCGTCCTTCCGGTGCAGCTCCGTCCCGCTCGCGTAGACCGCCCGCAGGAACGGTGCGCTGCCCGGGTAGGCCGCCAGGTACAGACGGTTGACACGCAGGTCGTTGATCGCGTTCAGAAGCAGCTCTGCCGAGCGCGTCTCACAGCCCAGACGGGCGGCGCGCCGGCCGAACTCCTCGAACACCCGCGCGGCGTCCGGTCCGGAGAAGAGCGCCTCGGCGACCTCGTGGCAAACGGCGCCGACGACGCGATCGCCGGGCCAGAGGCTGAGGACGAAGCGCGGGTAGGTGAGGATCGCCCCATCGGGCGAGTAGCCCCACCACTCGCCCGACGTGATGCGCACCGGCTGGTCGCGCAAGATGAAGCGAGTGATGGCTTCGACTTCGGCGGGGGCATAGGCGCGTGGGAGGCTCTCCAATGTCATCATGAACCTTATCGGATAATCGTCCATACTCACGTGATCCGGGCTAGGAGTACGGTTCCCATCCAGTGCCAACAAGCCGCCTCCGCCAGCCGCTGCCGTGCCACCAGAATAGTTCGTTCGCGCAGGCAGATGGTGGGGTCGCGGCCAGGAAAGCATCGAGCGCGCTGAACTGCGCATCGGGCGGGGCATGGTCCAGCGCGATGATGGCCGGGCGCCGTGGCAGCGTCAGCCCGAAGGCCGGGGGCCAGGTCAGCCAGGCGTCGTGCAGCATCGTGAAATCGCGCCGATTGTAGGTCACAAGGATCCAGCCATTGCGCGCCGCGGTCAGGATCTGTGCATCGTCCGGCGCGGCGGAGAGTCCCAGGACCCGGGTAGTGGTCACACGGTGGCCAGCGCCCCGGAGTAAGGGCGCCAGTCGGAGCGAGACATCATTGTCGAGATAGAGATCCCCCACGGCGTGGGCTCAGGCGCTGTTCAGCAGGAGTCGAGCGTCGATATAGGCCTTGTTGCGCCGGTAGTACGCCAGCGCTGCCTCAACTGCCTCGCGTGGCAGTTCGTAGTCCTTAGCCAACTGGTCGATGTCACCGCCGATGGCGCGCAATTGCCCGATCAGCGCCCAGACGGGAACACCGTACCCCCGGAGGCGTGCATCGGCGCGCCCACCCGGGTAGCGAGCGGTGTCAAGGTCGATGTACTGCTCGATCAGTTGCTGCTCATTCATCGTTGCCCGGGCCTTCACCACCCCCGTCAGGAAGCATAGCGCACATCCTGCGTTCCGGCAACGGTCCTATACCTCATACTGCGCCAGCACCGGCTCCAGCACGCGCTGGACCGCCTCCGGCGCGCCGTCGAGGATGCCCGCGCGGAGGCGGCGGGCGAAGCTCCCGTCGGCGGCAAAGCTCGCCAGGGCGACCAGTTCGGCGGTCGAGAGCGCGGCCCGCCGGGCGGCCTGGCGCAGCGCCTCCTGGGCCGCCCGCGACATGCCCGAGAGCGACGCCGGATCGGTCCGGCCGGAGACGAGCCGGCGGCAGTAGTCCACCAGGCGAACGCAGTGCTCCAGCTCGCGTGGGTGGGCGTGACGAGCGAGTCGCGCCAGCAGCGCGACCTCCTCCTCGACAGGCGGGTAGTCCATCGCGACCAGTGCGGCAAAGCGGTTCTCGACACCCTCGTTCAGCGGCTTGACGCCCGGCCCTTCCAGGTAGCCGGTCGCGATCACCCGAGCCTCCGGGTGGACCCGGTGCACCGTTCCGTCGGGCAGCGTCAGCCTCGCCCCTTTGTCGAACAGGTTGTTGATGAGCGAGTGCACGTCGGGATAGGCCAGGTTGTACTCGTTCACGATCACCGTGTCGCCGCGGTCGAGCGCCTCGAGGAACGCCTGGGTCGTCCACCGGGTCACCCCGCCGACGAGCCGGCGGCTGGCGCTGAGGTCCGCCTTGGCCGTCTCCCCGGTGAAGGAGAGCTCGACGACCGGGCTGCCCCGCAGATAGGCAAGCGTCCGAGCCAGGCTCGACTTGCCGCAACCGGTCGGTCCGGCCAGAAAGACCGGCCGCCCCAGGGCGAGCGCCGCCTCGGCCAGTTGGAGGTGGCGCAGGCTGCTCGCCGTCAGGAACGGGAGCAGTTCGGTGATACGCGGCCGCCGGCCAATGCGCCAGAGGACGTTGACGCCATACTCGTCGCGCAGGAGCTCCTCGGTCTTGGCGAGCCGTCGCGAATCGCGGACGAGCTGGCCGTGTGGATCGTACAGGCGGAGCCTGAGACCCAGGCCAACCCACCGACCATCGTGACTGTAGCAGGGCTCGGCGATGAGCGCGCGGCTACCGTCGGGAAAGCGCCTCTGATAGCGGATCCGATGCACGACGACCTCGTCGTCGATCGCCCCGCGATTCGTCCGTCGTGGCACCTGATCCAGTGCGACCGCCTGCTCAGGTGCGGCCACCTCCGGCCAGCCGATCAACGAGGGCAGAACCCGCGACCGCTCAGCCGGTCCGACTCGCGCATCGCCCAACGCGGCGGCGATGAGCGCCAGCGCCCGGGTCCGCGCTTCGGCCGGCGCGGTCGTCAGCAGGCCTCGCTCGGCAACTTCGCGGAGCGGCCAGCCAGTGATCTGGCCCAGGGCAAGCCAGTGGAGGAGCGAGCGCGTCGAGAGGCGCGACTGGATCACCGTGCCGATCTGAGGATCGTGCCGCAGCCCGGCAGCCAGCGTGGTGAGCCGTCCGCAGAGCGAGGGATCAACCGCCAACCCGGCCTGAGCGAAGAGCGGCTCGCGGTTGAACTCGTGGGTCAGCGCGTCGGCCTCCTCATCCGGCGGCAGAAAGTCCATCTCGATATAGCCAAGGCCGCGACCGAAGCGTCGCTCGATCGCTCGCCCCAGCTCCAGCGTCCCGATGTAGCTGGGATTGGCCGTGCCGATGATGCCAAAATCCCGGTGGACGTCGACCTCGACGTTGCCGCGATGCGTGCCCGAGAGCACCAGACGGCCGGTGTCGATCGCCTGCGAGAAGACGTTCAGGATGTCGGCCGATACCATATTGATCTCGTTGATGAGCAGCTTCTCTCCCCGGAGCATCGCCGTCACCGCCGCGCCGGGGACGGTGACCGTGCTCGGCCCACCGGCCGCCGTCCGAACGACCTCGACGCTGGTATAAAAGTCGGTCAGGCCGGTGTCGCCGCTGAAGGAGAGCTCGCGACACGGCTGGTTGGCAAGGTAGCAGTAGGTCTTCGCCATCGTCGTCTTACCACAGCCGGTCGGGCCGATGAGCAGGACGAAGCCGCGACGCGTCGCCACATTCAGTTCAGCCGTCCGCAAGAGAATCGTCGCCATCGTCGGCGAGACATAGCGGAAGATCTCGTGCTCGCGAGGAACGCGAGCGAGGAGGTCACCGGACGAAGGCAGATCGGCAAGCTGGCTATCCCAGGAAGCAAGCCGGTGCCGACGAGGGGACCGGTCGATTGGCTCGAGGGCGGGTCCGGCGAGGTACTGGCGTCGCGGAAAGGGCCGCCCGTTCACCGAGAAATGGTCGGTCTCGAGCCGGACGCTGGAACCCAGTTCGCGCAACAGCGGTGCCCCCAACACCGACCCATCGAAGATGCCACTCGGCGAGATCGCCGCGGAGGACACGCCCGAGACCTCGCCACGGCCGCGCCCGGATCGTCGGAGCGAACCTTGGGTTCGCCCCATGCGAGTATCCATCTCACCTCGGAGCGACCTACTGCGCGAGCTCTTCAGGGGCGTTGTCGAGATGGGCCTGGTAGAAGCGCAGCAGCCGCCCACGATCGAACTGATCCATCTCGTCGATCCAGCCCCAGGAGATGATCGCCAGCTTCTGCTGGATCTTGCGGTCAGGAGCGATCAAGAGCTTCACGTTACCGCCGGACTTCGACAGCGGGAACGTCTTGTAGACGTCCTCGAGCTGACCGACGAGCTCCGGGCAACCCTCGGCGCAGTTGTAGAGGATGACCACGCCACCGTGCTCCAGGTTGTGGATCCAGTAGCCCGGCGGGACCTCTTCGCGGTGAACGCCCCACGGCCGCGTGGGGCCATAATGCTGCCCGGAAGCCGGTGGGTAGCTCGCGAAGGTGCTGGATGTGCCCTCAGGGACGTGCGCCGAGCTCGCCTCGATCGGAACCGGTCGCCCGGCCGAACTGCTGCTTGTGCTGTTGACGACGAAGTAGATGGCGATCGCCACGGCAACGAGCACGGCCACCACGAGGAGCAACTCGACCGGCCGGGGACGGCGAAGGCGGTCGACCAATCGACGCGAGCGACGGCTGACCTGCCGACTGACGGGCACCGCTGTGGCGGCAGCCAATCGCTTGCCGGTCGCGACAGCAGTCGGCGCGCTGTGTTCGCTGGCGGATCGCCCGGGAGACACTCCCCGGTCTCGTTTCTTACGCTTGCTCATCCCTCTCCTCTCACAACAACCGTCGCGCCCTCATTCTATCACGTTGGCACCGTGATTTATAGTGTATGGGAGAACGAACAAGCAGGCGGTGGGCTGAACCGGGGACTGGCGGGTGGGGCGGCTGCCCCACCCGCTCCTCCTCCCCCCTCTCCGTGTCGGATCCTACTCAGTCAGCCTGCGCCCCAACCGCCTCCAGGATCTGCTCACGAGAGACGCGGTGGCCGTCCAGCGACTCAAAGCGGTCGTGGAACTTCTCCATCAGCTTGGGCATCGTCGTGTACTCCATCTCATCGAGGGAGAGACGGTGTGGCTCGAACGGGCCGTGCTGGCGAAGAATACTGGCGACGACGATACACTCGTGACGCACCACGACGTAGTCGGGGTCATCGAACATATCTTCGCCAAGGGTGAGGTCTCGACACCGCAGGAGGCCCGTGAACTCGCGGTTCTACACCATGAGGGCATCCATGCGATGCACTCTAAAATCGTCGAGAAGGGTAGAGGCGGCTTCCGCTTCGAGACCAGCTTCCGATCCTACGCGACCCCACGGACCCAGTTCATGGAAGAGGGTCTTACTGAGGCTCTCACCCACAAAGGTCTGCGAGACTTCGCCACAAAGATGGGGCTCCAAGTCACGGCTACGAGCATCTCTGGCCAAGTCTACAAACACGAGGTCTGGGCCATCCAAAGTATGGCCGAGGCGGTCGAGCGTCGCATCGGCAAGCCGCAGGTCGATACGCTACGCAAGTTACACCTCGGGTACATCGACTCTGGCGCAAAGGTGGTCGGTTTCGCCAAGATGATGACGTCGCGTCACCCGCGTCTCATCGCTGCGACCAACATGGGTCGTATCGTCACGAAAACTCACGAGTTCCAAGACGAGATCGAG
>JACPQP010000001.1 GCA_016190465.1 Chloroflexota bacterium | reverse complement strand
GGGCATCATCTACACCTACTTCACCCTCGCCGAGTACCTGACCACCGGCTACAAGCTGGCCGAGGGCGAGAAGTACCTGCTGGAGGAACTGCTGCTGGGCAGCTACGCCCTCCCCTTCTGGACCTTCGCTCTGGGTGGGACTCTCCTCCCGATCCTGATCGTCGCGCTGCCCTGGACCCGGCGGATCCCGCTGATCGTGCTGGCCTCGGTGCTGGTGAACATCGGCATGTGGCTCAAGCGGTTCGTCATCGTGGTCCCCTCCCTGGCTCTGCCCCTGATGCCGTACGACTGGGGCGTGTATCAGCCGACCTGGGTGGAGATCTCGATCACGGCCGGAGGCTTCGCCGGCTTCGCCCTCGCCTTCACGCTGTTCGCTAAACTGTTCCCGATCATCTCGGTGTGGGAAGTCGCGGAAGGATGGGAGCACGAAGCGGCCAGGGTGCCGGTCCGGGTGGGGGCGACGACGAACGGCGGAACGACCGACGGCGGAATCATCCCGATGCCGGTGGGTGCGCATTCCGGAGGGAGTAACGCATGAGTAAGCTGACGGTACGGGGTATCGCGCTCCTGGCCGGCCTTCTGCTCGCGCTGGCGCCCTGGCTGGCCATGGCCGCCGATTGGGCGAGCCCAGCGGCGGCGGAGCCGGTCAAGATCCGAGTGGAGGTGACGGATACCGGGTTCAACGGTCAGCCTGAGCCGGTCGTGGAGATCGAGCAGGGCCAGATGGTCGAGCTCACCTTCGTGTGGGCGCACAAGGGATACCTGCACGAGGAGCACATCATCGTCCTCGAGGGGTACAAGCTGGAGTCGGACAAGCTGACGGCCGAGAATCGCGAGTACACCTTCAAGTTCATCGCCGACAAGGCCGGTAGCTTCGGCTTCAAGTGCGACCTGGACTGCGAGGTCCACAACTCTCTCCAGCGGGGGCAGATCAAGGTCAAGGGCACCGGCAGCAGCGCGGCGAGCCCGGCCGGAGCGAAGGCGGCGCTGACGGCGACGACCCTCACGCTCAGGCCCTCGACCTGGTTGGGCGAGGACAGCCCGATGACCATCATGGCTTCCCTGCGAGACCCCAAGGGCGCCCCGGTGTCCAAGGCAGAGGTGCGCTTCTTCGTCGACGCCGAGTTCGCCGGCACCAAAGGCAAGATGGAGGTCGGCCGGGCCAAGACGGATGCCAACGGGATCGCCTTCTTCGACTACCGGCCCACCCTCGCCGCGCCGGACCAGAAGCTCACTGCCCGCTTCGAGGGGATGGGCCTCTATGGCGAGAGCCAGCAAGTGGTCGAGATCAAGCTCGGGGGAGTGCCATCGCCGGCCTACACCGTCGCACCTCGGGGCCTGGAAGCCATCCGTCGTGGTGCCCCAGTCGTGCTGGTGCTGGTGATCCTGGGAGTGTGGACGACGTTTGGCTTCGTCCTCTTCCAGATCTGGGGGATCTTTCGCGATCGCGCAAGGGGGTGAGACCACGAGACGCACGGAAGGAGCGAAAGGCGCAAAGCTTGCGGGGGCAGGCACGGGGCAGGCACGGGGGCCTGCCCCTACGTTGCCAGCCGCGCCACCGCGTAGGGGAAGGCCGTCTCCGTCGACAGCCCGCCAAACGCACCCAGCATCCGCGGCACCACGTAGGGGCAGGCCCCCGTGCCTGCCCCCGCCCGAACCACCACGTAGGGGCAGGCCCCCGTGCCTGCCCCCGGCCAGACCACGAGGGACAGTAAGGTACGAGGAGATACAGCATGGCACTCCGGACACGGATGAATCGACGAGTCGTAGTTGGTCTACTTGGCAGCTCCCTGGCGCTCGCCGCCTGCTCCACGGGTATCTCGCAGACGGACTTCGACGCGGTGAAGAAACAGTTGGCGTCGCAGGAGCAGAAAGCCACGGCTCTCCAGCAGCAGCTCTCGGCGAAGGAGAAGGAGGTGGCCGATCTCCAGCAGAAGGCAGCGGCGGCGCCAGCCGGCAAACCGGGTGTGGTCACCCTTATCGGGGCCGAGAAGATACCCCCGGCGCCGCCTGCGCCCACTCCGACGCCGTTGCCGCCGGGCTTCACGCCTGTGCCAAAGCCGACCCCGCCCCCCTCGCTGTACGAGTCGGTCGGCCCGTTCGCCTTCTACGTGGAGACGCTGTCGACGAACCATGCCAAGGAGAACTGGATCGCCACCGCCGCCTGTGTTCCCAACACCTTCTTCAAGCGGGGGATGATGATCGTCTGGCGATTCGAGGTGATCGACACCTCGACGGGGAAGCGCGTGACGGATCGGGATCAGCCGACCGTCAAGATCAAGCTCCCCCACGGGGAAGATGTCACCCCCCGGTTCTCCCAGCGCGCCGGCGGCTCGGTGCCCACCGCCCCCTACATGTGGGGCGCGGGGTGGGACATCCCGCTCGACTACCCGCTGGGTGCCCTGGACTATGCCGTCCAGGTGATCGTGAAGGACCGCACGGCTACCTGGAAGCCTCCCGCGTTGATCCGCCCGGCGTCGGGCGCGGCTTACGGGATCGACAGCCGCGTCCAGATCATCGACTAGGCAGTCGTCAGTCATCAAAGGAGACAGAACATGAAGGGCACAATCGCACCGATGATCTGGCGGGTGTGGCGCGCCGGTTCCAGCCTGATGTTCATCAGCTTGTTGGTGCTGCTGGTTGCCTGCGCGCGCGACTCGGCAACCAAGACTGCTGCTCCGGCTTCACCGGCCCCGGCAGCGTCGGCGAGCATCGCGCCCACGGCGACGGCGATCCCCATCAAGCTGCTCAAGGTGAGCCCGGACACCGGGCCGGTCGGCACGACCTTCACCATCACCGGGGAGGGGTTCATCCCGGGGAAGCTCGTCGACTTCCAATGGCTGACCGTGACCGGCGGCTACTCGACCAAGGCCAGCACCGAGAACGTCGAGTTCTACGAGCGGATGTTCGAGAAGAAGCGGAACCGGCTGGGCGCAGCCACGGTCGACGCAAAGGGAGGGGTAACGGCGACGTTCACGGCCCCCGAGGATTTCGGGGAACCGCACGACATCTACGCCGTCGTGGACGGCGTGGATTTCGCGAAGGGAGGCTTCCGTATCCTCACCACGGCCAGCATCAGCCCGACCGAGGGACCGGTGGGGAGTCCCATCAACGTCACCCTCAAGGGGATGGGCTGGTCGACCTACGTGAGCACGCTGACCGTCCGCTATGACAACAAGTATATGGGCTTCGTCACGGCGATTACCACGGGAGGCAGCGCGAGCTTTCAGATCCGCGCGGCCGGACCGGTGGGGAAACACCACGTGTCGATCAACGCCGACGGTGTGGCCACGCCCTACCTCAACTGGCGACAGTCGCCCTACGCGCAGTCGCTTTTCGACAAGACCTGGGTGTTTACCGTGACCCGCGATGAGGGAGCCCCGCGGGCCACCCTCGACTGGCCGGACCCCAGGCGAGTCGCCACGCTCAACGACGGGGCTCTCCGGACGACGGCGACCCTGACGTCGTCCTCACCGGATCTCAAGGGAGCTTTCGAGCCGGCCTCCGGCCCGATCCTTTCGCCAGCCAACCTGCGGGCCAGTGGCCTCCCGGCCAACGCCGAGGTAGAGCTGTTCTGGGTGACGGCGAGAGGGAACCGGGTTACACCCAGCGGCTGGTCGCTGCTCGATAGCTCACTGGGGAGAGCCACGACCGGCCGCGACGGATCGCTCAACACCCGCGTCCAGATCCCCGATAGCCTGGGAGGATGGCACGTGGTGAAGGTGGTCCAGGGCGAGAAGCTCCTGATGGAGGTCCCGTACTACGTCGAGCGCAGCCTGGTGCAGGTCACCCCGCAGCGAGTGAAGGCCGGGGAGATCGTCACGGTGCAGATCAAGGGCATCGGCTGGACCGAGCTGGATAACGGCATCGCCGTGACCTACGACAACGCCTACATCGGTTACGCCTGCGGCTTCAACAGCGGCGGCGACATCACGTTCGACCTCGTGGCGACCGGCGGTCCGGGGACCCACCTCATCGACTTCTACCCGATGGTCTACCAGGGACACGGCAAGCCACCGTGGACGTACCAGATCCCCCACCTGACCGCGCTTCAGGACGCGCCGGGTCTGGCGCTGGGGTATCGGCTGCCCGTCTATCGGCTGGCGATCGAGGTCGTCGAGTAGCGGCGAACCTTGTGTTCGCCCTGTGCTGACGGCCACATCGTGTGCCGGAGGCCGTTTCCCCGGCCTCCGGCACACCGTTCGTCGCTTCGTTCTGGGCTGCTCGGAGGCCGCCGCGCGGATGGGAGTCGTCGCGGAAAGGAGAGAGAGGGTCTTGCGCCTGTATTAGCGATAGCTTACAATTCATTCGAGGGTCCCGAGGAGCGGCAACTCTGAGAGGGGCCCCGAGGAGAAGTAGCAGGAGATCAAGATGGCACCACAGACACGCATCAGCCGGCGAGTCGCAGTTGGTCTGTTGGGTAGCTCCCTGGTACTGGTCGCTTGCGCAGGGGGAGTCTCCCAGAGCGAGTACGACGCAACCAGGCAAAAGCTTTCCGCCGAGGAGCGAAAGTCGGCGGCGCTTCAGCAGCAGCTCTCAGCGAAGGAGAAGGAGGTGGCCGATCTCCAGCAGAGGGCGGCGCCGCCGGGCGCCCCGGCTGGCGTGACCACCCTCATCGGGGCGCAGAAGGTGCCCACACCGGCACCCCCGCCAACCCCGACGCCGTTGCCGCCCGGCGCCACGCCCCCGCCGAAGCCCGCTCCACCCGCTTCACTGTACGACCCGGTACCCTTCGCCTTCTACGTCGAGACCCTGGCAACCACCAGCGTCAGCCCGTACGGTGTGGCTTCTACGGTCGCCTGTACCCCCAACAGCGTGTTCAAGCGGGGAATGAAGATCGTCTGGCGGTTCGAGGTGATCGACACGTCGACCGGGAAGCGCCTCACCGACAAGGACAGCCCGACCATCAAGGTGAAACTTCCCCACGGCGACGAGTTGACCAGCCGGTTCTCCCAGCGCGCTGGCGGCCGTGTTCCCGATGCTCCCTGGATGTGGTCCGCCGCCTGGGACATTCCCCTGGACTATCCGTTGGGTTCTTTTGACTACGGCATCACCGTGGTCGGCCCGGGTGGCCGCACGGGGAGCTTCAAGGTCCCGGCTCTCGTGAGCCCCCCAAGCACCGACAGCCGAGTGAAGATCATCGATTAGAGCAGGGAGGGGTTCGTGGGTGGACAGTATCGCCCCAGGCTATGGCTCTTTCCCGTCGCGCTACGCGTCCTAGCCAGCGCCGTGCTGCTGGCGCTGGTCGCCTGTAGCAGCCCGGCGCAGACAACACCGGCTTCGCCGATCAAGGCGGCGCCCAGCACCGCGCCAACTGCCGCCACGGGATCGGCGGCGCCCGGCGCTGCGCCCACGGCTACTCCGATTCCGCTGAAGCCGCTCAAGGTCGAGCCGGTCAAGGGCTACGTCGGGGAGCGCTTCGCCGTGACCGGCGTTGGCCTTTCACCCGGCAAGCCGGTCGACTTTGTCTGGGTGACGTGGGACGGAGGTTACCTTACCCAGGCGAGCCCGGAGACGGTCGAGTTCTATGACCGCAAGTTCACGGAGAAGCGCGTGTCGCTCGGGCGAGCGACTACCGACGCCGGCGGACAGGTGTCCGCTTCCTTCACGGTCCCCGACGACTATGGGGAAGTCCATGACATCTACGCCATCGTCGACGAGAAAGACGTCGCCCGCGGTGGCTTCCGGATTCTCCCGGAGTTCACGATGACTCCACAGGAAGGGCCACTCGGTACGCTCATAACGGTGAAGGCGAAGGGGATCGGTTGGAAGGCCTGGGAGAGCACCTGGGCGGTCAATTACGACAACAAGTACGCCGGGTTCATTTCGGCCGTTACGACGCGTGGGAGCGCAACGGCCGTCATACGCGCCGCCGGCCCGGTGGGCAAGCACACGGTCGACGTCTGGCACGCCGGGCAGACGGTTCCCTATCTCAACTGGGAACAGTCCCCTCAGGCGCACATCCCCATCTTCCAGTTCGCGTTCACCGTCACGCAAAGCGGCGGCCCGCTGGCCGCGTCGCTGGAATGGCCGGCCGCCAGGCCAGCCCTTGACCCTGCTGTTCCTAGAACGACGGCCAGTGGCGTAGCCCGCGAGGCCCAGGCGACCATCACGCCATCGGCCGGGCCAGTCCTCTCCAAGGCTACTCTGAAGGTGACGAACCTCCGCCCTAACGCTCCTGCCGACCTCATCTGGGTGACCGCCCGGGGCAGTCGCACCAGCGGGCTGGGCTGGGCCCTGGCGGAGGTCCCGCTTGGACAGGTGACCACCGACAAGGACGGGATGCTGGTCACGGACTTTCAGGTCCCTGACGACCTTGGTGGCTGGCATTCGGTGAAGGTGATCCAGGGGGACAAGATACTCGCTGAAGCAGCCTACCTGATCGAGCCTAGCCTGATCGGTGTTACGCCAGATCGAGTGAAGGTAGGCGAAACATTCCAGGTGCACCTCAAGGGCGTCGGTTGGACCGAGCTGGACAACATCTACACCGTGGTCTACGACAACAGCTACGTCGGCTTCGCCTGTGGCTTCAACAGCTCCGGAGACGTCACCGTCAACCTCCGGGCGTCCGGCGGGCCAGGGGTGCACCTCATCGATCTGTACCCCGCGATCTACCAGGGACACGGCAAGCCACCGTGGCTCTACGACACCCCCCAGCTCACCGCCCTTCAGGACCACCCGGGCCTAGCTCTGGGGTATCGACTGCCCATCTACCGGCTGGCGATCACGGTCGCCGAATAAGGCGCCCCCTCTCCCCCTACCCGCCGTTCCTGAGTGGGTCCCACCAGGGGAGAGGGGGGACGTCCTCCCCCTTCCCCCCCGAGTGGGGGCCCAGCTCAGGAACGGCGGCAGGGGGTAGAGGGGGGAAACGGCCCCCATCCGCAGGACGGGGCCACTCTCCAGGGAGGCCAACACGGGGAGGAGAAGAGCCACCATTCTTGACCAAAGGGGGGAAGCTCGAGCCCGGAGGGTGCCGTGAGTGGAGCAAGCGCATCCCCTCTGCGCATCGCCGTGATCGGCGGTGGACCAGCCGGCAGCTTCTTTGCGCTCTACGCCCTCAAGTACGCCCGGTTGGCCCGGCGCGACATCGCCATCACCATCTACGAGGCCAAGGACTTTCGCCGGTTCGGCCAGCCCGGCTGCAACATGTGCGCCGGCATCATCCCCACGTCGGTCCTGCGCCGGTTCGGCGAGCTGGACCTGAAACTCCCCGCGGCGATCATCCTCAACCACATCAACACGTATTCGCTGCACACCACTGCCGGCACCCTCAATGCCACTCAGCCCGACGCCGACGCCGACATCGTCAGTGTCTATCGTGGGGTCGGTCCCCGCTACGGGCATCCGCCCGACCTGATGTCATTCGACGAGCTGCTGCTTGAACAGGCACTCACCCGCGGGGTCAAGCTCCGCCGCGCGCTGGTGCAGGAGGTTCGACGGGGCCAAGCCAACGAGAACCTGACGAGATCGACTGGAGCGAAGCCGATCGAGGTAGTGAGTGACGGCGAAGGCGAGCGATACGATCTGGTGGTCCTGGCAACTGGCGTCAACAGTCGCCTCCCGGATCTTCGTGGCTTCGGCTATCGGCCTCCTCCGACCGGGCCGATGTGCCAGATCGAGTTTCACCTCGGCTCGGACGAAGTGCAGCGCCGGCTGGGCGCCTCCGTCCACATCTTCTTGCCACCCGACGAG
>JACPQP010000082.1 GCA_016190465.1 Chloroflexota bacterium | reverse complement strand
CCCTCCCCGCGTCGGGGAGGGGGGAAGGGGGGAGAGGTCGGCCCCGCGTTGACAGACCCCGGGGCCTTGGGTAGACTTACCTGCGTCCCCGGGTGAGGTTCTCGTGGGACCGCGTTTCCCCCTCTCCCGCAGCGACCAAAGGAAGTCCCTGTGGGACGGGGGCCAGGTCACGGGCGGCCACAGGGGGCCGCCCCTACAGGAACGGTGGCAGGGGGTGAGGAAGTGGCATGAGCCCCGATGAGATCGAGCAGAAGCGTCGCCGGTCCCTGGCGCTGAGCCTCGTCCGCGCCGCGCTTGACGCCGTCGAGCCGGGTGTGGCCGTGCGCCGGCACCTCGTCGTCGCGGGCGATCGGCTCGAAGTCAATGGGCGGACTTACGATCTGCGCCGCTACCGGCGCATCCTCATCGTCGGCGGTGGCAAAGCCGCGGCGCCGATGGCGCAAGCGGTGGAGGCGGTTCTCGGCGATCGCCTCACCGCCGGCATCGTCAATGTCAAGTACGGCTACGTCGCGCCGACTCGGCTGATCGAGATCAACCAGGCGGGCCATCCCATCCCCGACGAGCGCGGGGTCGCCGGTGCCCGGCGGATGGTCGAGCTGGTCCAGTCGGCGACCGCCGACGATCTCGTGATCTGTCTGATCTCGGGGGGTGGTTCGGCGCTCATGGCGTTGCCCGCGCCAGGCATCTCGCTGGCCGACAAGCGCCGGCTCACCGATGGGTTGCTCCGCTCGGGTGCGACGATCAACGAGTTGAACACCGTCCGCAAACACCTCTCGGCGATCAAGGGCGGGCAACTGGCCCGAATCGCCCGGCCTGCCGACGTGATCACCCTGGTCCTCTCCGATGTCGTCGGCTGCCCCCTCGACGTCATCGCGTCAGGACCGACTGTGCCCGACACGACGACCTTTCAGGATGCCTGGCGGGTGATCGAGCAGCACGGCCTGGCCGAAGACCTCCCGCCGAGCATCGCCCGGCAGCTCCAGGCCGGGCTGGCGGGTGAGCTACCGGACACGCCTAAGCCGGGCGATCCCACGTTTGACCGCTGCTGCAACGTGGTCGTCGCCAGCAACGAGATCGCCGCCCGGGCGGTCCGGGAGTACGCGCGGACTCAGCGGTTCAACGCGATGGTGCTCTCGACCTTCGTCGAGGGTGAGGCGCGCGAGGTCGCGGCGGTCTACGCGGCCATCGCGCGGGAGATCGCCCACTCGGGTCAGCCGCTCGCACGCCCGGCCTGCGTCATCGCCGGCGGCGAGACCGTCGTCACTGTCCGCGGCCACGGGCTCGGTGGTCGCAACCAGGAGCTTGCGCTGGCCGCGGCGCTCCGCCTGGACGGCATCTTGCCGGCGATGGTCATCGCTCTGGGCACCGATGGGACGGACGGCCCGACGGACGCGGCCGGCGCGATGGCCGACGGCTACACGATGGAGCGCGCCCGCGCGCTGGGCCTCGATGCGCCGAAGTTCCTCGCCGACAACGATAGCTACCACTTCTTCCAGCAGCTCGGCGACCTGATCGTCACCGGACCAACCAACACGAACGTCAACGATCTGACGTTCATACTCGTCTTCCCTGAAAGGGGCTAAAGTGGCGGGCGCGACGCGCCCGCCACCTCACCCCAGTCTCCCAATCCAAGTTTCCCATTCCATTGGAGGCACCAACGATGGCTGACATCGTGATCGAGAGCATCACCGCCCGCGAGATCCTCGACTCGCGGGGCAACCCCACCGTCGAAGTCGAAGTGCTGCTGGTCGACGGGACGGTCGGCCGCGCCGCCGTGCCCTCGGGGGCGTCGACGGGCGCCCACGAGGCATTGGAGCTGCGGGATCGTGACCCGTCGCGCTACCAGGGCCGGGGGGTTCAGCGCGCGGTCGACAACGTCGTCGACGTGATCGCTCCGACGCTGGTCGGTGTGTCGGCCTATCATCAGGTCGAGATCGACGAGCGGATGATCGACCTCGACGGGACGCCGGGCAAGAGTCGCCTGGGCGCCAATGCGATCCTCGGCGTCTCGCTCGCGGTGAGTCACGCCGCCGCGGCCTTCCTCGGTCTCCCGCTGTTTCGCTACCTCGGCGGCCCCCGGGCCCGAACGCTGCCGGTCCCGATGATGAATATCCTGAACGGCGGCCGGCACGCCGCCAACTCGACCGACCTCCAGGAGTTCATGGTCATGCCGGTCGGCCAGGTGAGCTACCGGGAGGCGCTCCGGGCCGGCGTCGAGGTCTTCCAGACGTTGAAGCAGGTCCTGCACGATCGTGGGCTCTCGACCAACGTCGGCGACGAGGGCGGGTTTGCCCCCACGCTCGGCACCAACCGCGAGGCGATCGAGCTGATCCTGCGGGCGATCGAAGAGGCCGGATACCGTCCCGGCGAGGACGTCGTGCTGGCCATCGACGCCGCGGCGACCGAGCTGTATCGCAACGGCGCCTACCACCTGGAGCGCGAGGGCCGGATGCTCTCCTCGGCGGAGATGATCGAGTTCTACGTCGACTGGGTGAACCGCTACCCCATCGCGTCGATCGAGGATGGCCTGGCCGAGGACGACTG
>JACPQP010000081.1 GCA_016190465.1 Chloroflexota bacterium | reverse complement strand
GGTGCGTTTTTCACCCTGGCCCTTCACATGACGTTGCGGCGGCGCTGGCGCTGTGCTACAACCTGTGGTAACTGGTAGTTACCAGAATTGCTCAGGGAGCAAGCCTAGCAGCATGAAACGTGCGTCGATGGCCCTCGGCCCACAGGAGACACGCCTGCTCAGCACGCTCGAGCGCTGCGGCATCTCCGTGCTCTCGGTGGCCAGGCACCGCGGGCTCCTCCGAGACTTCAGCGACACCCAGTTGCGTGACGTGGTTCACGGCCTCAGCACCAAGGGCTGCCTCACGAAGATCGAGGGGGGCAAGTACCTCGTGGTCCCCCGAGCGGGGCGCGGTGTCTGGCACGAGCACCCCTTCGTGGTCGCCTCGGGCATTGCCCCGGAGGAGCACTACATCTCGTACTGGTCGGCCCTTTCGCACCACCAGCTCACCGAGCAGGTGCCACGGGTCGTCTATGTGGCGCTATGCGGCAAGCGCAAGCGGCCAGTCGAGTTCCAGGGCTGGCGCTACCGGTTCGTCTGCCTTGCCGAGCGCAAGTTCTTCGGGTTCGAGACCGAGGACTTCATCGCCCTCAACGGCGCGGCGACGATCGCGGTTGCAGTCGCCAGCCCGGAGAAGGCCATCCTCGACTCCCTCGACGACGAAATGCTGGCAGGTGGCGTGCCAGAGGTGGCAAAGGCGCTGTGGCGCGGGCTGGAGGCGCGCACCGTCGCTGTGGACCGGCTGGTGGAGTACGCGGCCCGGCTGGATGACGCCGCGGTCGTCGCTCGGCTGGGCTACCTCCTCGACCGTCTCGGCGTGGCGGAGGCGCGTGACCTGGCCCCGCTGGTCCGACGGCGCGGGCTGGCGCCCCTGCTCTCCACGAAGGCCTCGGCCGCCGGCGCCTTCCCCGACCGACGCTGGCATCTGCGGGTCAACATCGCCGAGGCAGCACTGCTCGCGAGAGCCGCCTCGTGACCGACCGCGTGAACGCCGCCCGGCTCATCGAGCTGGCGGAGGAGCTCGGCGTCGACCCGGTCTACCTGGAGAAGGACTTCGTCTTGACCGAGGTCATCCGGAACTATGCCACGGGCCCCTACCGCGACGTGCTCGTGCTGAAGGGCGGGCAGGCCCTGCGCCACATCTATGGGAGCGCAAGGCTCTCCCGGGACGTCGACTACGTCGCCCGCCGCCGGCTCGAGTTCGATGACCTGCGGGAGTCGCTGACCGTGCGCTACCCCCGGCTGGCCTTCCCGGAGAAGCCGGTGGGGCGCACCGCCCACGGGTTCCTCGTCCGCCCGATCACCTACCGCGGGCCGCTGGGCAACCGCGACAGCATCGAGCTCGAGATCAGCTTCCGGGGCGACCTGGTCCTCGATCCAGACCTGGCGGACTACCGCAGCCCGTTCCACGAGCCGTTCCAGGTGCCGGTGATGCAGGTCAACGAGATGATCACCGAGGTGAAGTTCCGACCACCCCTGGTGGCCGGCGGGTGGGACCGCGGTCAGCTCTACGAGCGGGTCCGCGAGGAGGCCGCGCTCTGGGAGCAGTCGCTGAGGGCGCTGGTCCCCAGCTACCCGAGCTTCGACGAGGCGCTGGCAGTGGTCGAGCGCTCGCTCCGCTTCCTCGCGAAGTGAACGGTAGTGGTCATCTCTCTCCTGGGAGGCGGCAGGTCTGCTCAGATTGGTGCTACAATAGCATCCAGAGCTTGCTCCCCAGGCGGTATCGTCAACTCGACCGAGGTGACACCGGTCACGATCAGTGGAGAGAGGCGACGCTGACTCCGAGAATCGCCATCGATCGCCAGCGGATCGCCGAGTTCTGTCGGCGGCACCAGGTCAAGACGTTGGCCCTGTTCGGGTCGGTGCTGCGCGACGACTTCCGGCCCGCCAGCGACGTCGACGTGCTCGTCGACCTCGAGCCTGACGCGAAGGTCAGCCTGTTCGAGTTCGCGGGGATGCAGGACGAGCTCGCGGCGATCTTCGGGCGCGAGGTGGACCTGGTCGAGAAGCGGGGCTTACGCAATCCGTTCCGCCGACGAGCGATCCTCGAGACTGCCGAGGAGATCTATGCGGCCTGAAGACCGCGACCGCGCATGCATCTGGGACATCCTCAGGAGGATCTGGCGCAGCGATGAAGATTCTCGGCGAGCGCACGACTTTTCAACCTGATCACAGCTCGACCTCCTACCTGTTCTATTCGCCCCAGCGTCTGGACGAGCACGCCCGGCGCCTCGCCGGGAGCTTCTCCCGACGGGCCCGCGTCGAGACCCACACCGCGGCTTACACCTACAACGTCGAGGGCTATGACCTGCCGGCCGGAGCCGAGGACCAGCTCTTCGCCGGACCGTTCGAGGTCATGGTCTCGGAATCCTACGATTGGTGGACCTTCGCTTTCACCGTGCCCCACTCGGCCGAGGCCCTGAAATGGTTGGAGCCGTTCGACGAGGTCACCGGACCCGACGACACCGGCATCCGCGTGGAGCCACTCAAGAGCGGGGGCAAGATCAAGGTCACGATCTACTGTCGGCTGGAAAGCTCCGGCGATTGGATGGAGCCAGACAAGGACCCTTTCGAGCCCTTTGTGCCGCGGCTCCTCGACCTGCGGGACGAGATCGCGCGGGGAGACCCCTCGGGTCTCAGGCTCATCGCGGCACGCTTCGACCCGACGCGCTGGAAGCCGCCCCGGCAGGCCTCGGAGGTGGCCCGGTGGCTCGCCCGGAACATCGAGGTCGACGCCAACGGGGATGAGGATGGCGACGCCGAGGATGGCGATGGTGACGGCGGCAGGTGACGAACTGGGCTTGCACCCGTCGCCGGAGCCGCGGTTTCGCCTGAGCTCGCCGGTCCGCCTCCGTCAGGAGGTGTTTGGCGGCATTGCCTACCACAAGGGTACCGGGCGACTGGTCGAGGTCGACCGCGGGGCGTTCGTGGTCCTGGCCAGTCTGGCCGGCTCCGATGCGCAGCGCAGGCCCAGGGGGCTGCGTGAGCTGGCCGAAGTGGCCCGTCGGAGCCTCCGCCGGCGGGTTGCGGCCTCGGAAGTGGCAAGCCTTGTGCGAGCACTGGCGGTCCGCGGGATCGTCGAGGAGGTGGCCAGGCCGGCTGAGGCTGGCCCGGAGCTCGAGCAAGACTTCGGGCTGCTGGCAGGGAGCGAGGATTCTCCAGAGGATGGCTACGCGCTGTCGGCACCGATCACCGTCCACTGGGCGCTGACCTACCGCTGCGGGCTCGGCTGCGCGCACTGCTACTCGCCACCGACCGGGACGCCGGGCGAACTCTCACGAGACGAGAAGCTCCGGGTCGTGGAGCGACTGGCCGGGTGGGGCGTGCTGGAGGTAGCCATCGGCGGGGGCGAGCCAACGGCTTGCCCCGACCTGGGCGAGGTCCTCCAGGCGGTCCGGGGGGCCGGGATGATCCCCAGCGTGACCACCAACGGCCAGCAGGTGACGCTGGCGCTGGCGAAGATGCTTGCCGAGACCTGCGGCTGCGTCCAGTTCTCCCTCGACCGGCCCGAGATCCTCGACGCCTATCGGGGCCCTGGAGTTGCCGCCAGGGCACTTGCCGCGGCCAGATTGCTGGCGGAGGCCGGGGCGAGGGTCGGCGCGAACCTGCTCCTCGTGCCCGAGAATATCGGCTGCATCGAGCGGTCGCTGGAGTTTCTCGAGAGGCAGGGCCTGCGACGGGTTGTCCTGCTTCGCCCTTTCGACGCCGGACGAGAGTGGTTGCCTGTGGGTTGGCCGAGCGAGCCAGACCAGGCGACGCTGCGCTCATCTCTGCGAGAATGGACTGCCCGCCGCCCGGCCGTGTCGCTCGAGATCGCCTGCGGTCTTTCGTGCCTGCTGGAGGATCTCACCCGGGAGGAGCGGCACTCCCGCCTGGCCTTTGGCTGCGCCGGTGGGCGCCGCTTCGTCGCGCTCGGCGCCGATGGCACGCTCTGGCCGTGTTCGCATCTCTCTGCGCCGGTCCACCGCCTGGGCCACATGCTCGAAGACGACCCACCGACCTTGTGGCGCCAGGTGCCCCGAGTGTCCGGCGAGAGCAAGCTGGCGCTCTCGGCCCTGGGGCTCGAGGAACTCCTCTGCCCGGCCTCTCGCTTGTCTCGCCACCATCCATCGGATACCATACCGCCAGACACCCAATGCCTATCGTCCTCTCGGAGGTGTGACGCATGATCCCACAGCCCGCGCCCACGGTCGGTCGATCGGACTGGTTCGTCCACGACCGCTTCGGCCTCTTCATCCACTGGGGCATCTACGCGCTGCCGGCCCGCCACGAGTGGGTCAAGAACCGCGAGAAGATCGCGGACGCCGACTACCAGCGGTACTTCGACCACTTCGACCCCGACCTCTACGACCCGGCGGCCTGGGCTCGCGCCGCCCGGAACGCCGGCATGCGCTACGTCGTGGTGACGACCAAGCACCACGACGGCTTCTGCCTCTTCGACTCCCAGCTCACCGACTACAAGGCGACCAACACCCCGGCCCGCCGCGACCTGATCCGTCCCCTGGTCGAGGCGTTCCGCGCCGAGGGGCTCAAGATCGGGTTCTACCACTCGCTCATCGACTGGCACCACCCCGAGTTCCCGGTCGATGGGCTCCACCCGCAGCGGGACGACCTGGCCTTCCGCGAGGCGCAGCGGCACCGCGACGTCCGCAAGTACGCCGAGTACCTCCACGGCCAGGTGCGGGAGCTGCTGACGAACTACGGCAAGATCGATATCCTCTGGCTGGACTTCTCCTACTCCAGCCGGGACTGGGGCTGGTCGAAGGGCAAGGGCAAGGACGACTGGCAATCCGAGCGACTGGTGGCGATGGTCCGCCAGCTCCAGCCAGAGGTCCTGCTCAACAACCGGGCCGAGGTCGGCGGCGACTTCGTCACGCCGGAGCAGTACCAGCCGCGTGGCTGGGTCCACGTCGACGGCCAGCCGGTGGTCTGGGAGGCCTGCCAGACGCTCAACGGGAGCTGGGGCTACGACCGCGACAACCTGGATTGGAAGCCGCCGACGCTGCTGGTCCGGATGCTGGTCGACTCTGTCTCCAAGGGCGGCAACCTGCTCCTCAACGTCGGGCCGACCGCCCGCGGCGAGTTCGATCCCCGCGCCCAGCAGACGCTGGCAGCGATCGGCGAGTGGACGCGACTGCACGGCCGGGCCATCTATGGCGCAACGGCAAGCCCGCTCACCCCGCCCCCGGACTGCCGGTACACGCAGCGGGGCAACCGCCTCTACCTGCACGCCTTCGCCTGGCCGTTCCGGCACCTCCACCTGCCGGGAATGGCCGGACGCGTCGAGTACGCCCAGCTCCTGAACGACGCTTCCGAGATTCGGATGGTCGAGACCGGCACCCTCGGCCACGGCACGCCCGATAGCGGCGCCGCGGACTCGCTCACGCTGGTGCTGCCCGTCCAGAAGCCGGACGTCACGGTCCCGGTCATCGAGCTCTTCCTCAAGGCAGCCCCACAAGCCTGACGACGGAAGATCTCGATGCGAGCGCGCTCGCGGTGGTGCTGGCCCGGCTCAGGATCGCTGGTGCAGAATCCAGGCACCTATTGGGCATTGGTGCCGCCCCGCCCCTCGGGAAACAAGGGGTTTTTTGGGGGACACCCCCAAACCCCCGCCCTGGCGGGGCGCTAGCCGCCAACCATAGCCGGAGGAGGGCGTTTCTGGCAGCGGATTGCCAATTCAGCTCAGTTGAGCCCTGGCCGCTCCGCCACGGGCTCGGTCGCTTCGGTCGAGTCGACGACGCGCTGGCGGTAGAGGAGAAGCTCGGGCGAGACGCGATAGACCACCGGGTCGGCGAGCGCGAGGCCCGGCAGGAGCGACCCGCCGGTCGCCTTCAGCCGCGCCACCAGCTCCCGCTCGACGAGCCAACTGGCGAGCGGGAGCACCCGAACCTCCAGCCGAACGTACGGCGTGTCCAGCGCTGCCTCGACCAGTCGCGGCGGCCCGACCGTCAGCGGCACCTGGGCGGCTAGTTGCTCGGCAGCATCCAGGAGCGCGCGGGCAAGGGCCGATCGGTCGCTAGCAGCGGGCACGGCCACGTCGACGTGGTAGACCACGAAGCCACGCGGGTAGCGGTTGATGGCGCCGATCTGCCCGTTGGGGACGTAGTGCAGGTCGCCGTGGATGTCGCGGATGCGGGTCGCCCGCAGCCCGAAGTCCTCGACGACGCCGGCCGCGCCGGCCACCCCGACGATCTCGACGAAGTCCCCGACGTTGATCTGGTCCTCGATGAACAGGTTGAGCCCGGTGATGATGTCGCGCACCATCGACTGCGCGCCGAACGAGAGGGCGATGCCGACGATGCCGATGCTGGCCAGCACCGGCGTCAGGTCCAGACTGAACTCGCGCAGGATCAGGTAGAGCGCGAAGGCGAGGATGACGTACTTGATGGTGTCCCGGGCGATGCGGGCCGTCGTCGCCGCCTTGTTCTCCAGGCGAGCCTGCTTGACGGTCCGCCCGCGTGGCCGGTAGGCCGCGATGCGCTGCTCGACCAGGTGGCTCAGCAGTTGGTACGACCCGCCGGCCAGCGCGACGATGACGGCGATGCGGATGACCACCTGGACCTGCTTCACCGCCCCGGCGACGAGCCACCCCACCAGCGGCCCGAGATCGAGCGCCAGCCCCTCCACCAGCCATCACCTCCGGGTCAACAATAGGCACTCCACCACAACTTGTCAACGCGAGTGGCGATCCAGGCGGTCAGCGGCTGCGTCGCCAGCGGATGTACTGCGCCAGCTCGCGGCGCAGACCGGCGAGGCCCTCGCGGCCGAGCACCCGGGCTGCCTTCAGGGGCAGGCGCCAGGCCGGCGTTGGCTCCAGAACGTCTGGCTCGACGGACACCGCGGCCGGCCGGTCGGCGGCGCGGACCGGGTCGCGGAGGAACGTCCGCAGCGGCTCGACCAGGCGCGTCCAGAGGAACCGGGGCGCGAGGCGCCGCGCGTTGGCCGCGCAGGCCGTCCGGCGCGCGTCGTCGCCCAGGAGCGTGAGGAGCGCCGCCGCCACCGCCGGGACGTCGCCCGGTGGCACGACGACGCCGATCCCCTCGCGCTCCACCAGCTCCGCCAGCGGGTCGCCCGCCGTGCAGACGATCGGGAGCCCGGCCCAGAGGTAGTCCAGGATCCGGGCCCGGAACGCGAAGTGGCTCTCGATCGTCGCCGGATGGAGGGTGACCCCGACGTCGGCGTCGAGCAGGACGTTCGCCCGCTCGGCATAGGGCACCCAGTCGTTGAAGAACACGCTGCGGTCGAGCAGGTCAAGGTCGCGGGCCAGGGCGATGGTCTCGGCCAGGCGCGGCATCTCGGGGACGACCTCGGGGTCCCGGTGCGCCTTCCCCATGAAGAACAGCTTGACGTCGGGCCGCGCTGACGCGATCCGCTCCATCGCCCGCAGGAGCGTCAATGGGTCGAGCCACTGCCAGATCCCGCCGCCCCAGACGACGAGCCGGTCGTCCGGGCTGATGCCGGGGTGCACGCCCTTTACCCCCGGACCAGTCCGCGCTGGCGGCGTCGCCGGAAGCCCGAATGGCACGACGTCGATCAGGTGGCGGAAGCTCCGGTCGCGCTGGTAGCTCGCCGGATTGAGGCGCCCGTTGGCCGCCAGCATGCCGAGCCAGAAGTCGCGCTGGCGCTCGCTGGCGCAGACGTAGAAGTCGCCGTGCCGGAGCTGGGCATTCAGAATGGCGAGGTAGCGGTCGTGCAGGTCGCCCTGGGCCTGGAGCGGGAGGCCAGCGTGGACCTCCAGGTTCTCGAGGATGAACGGGTCGTAGATGTCGACCGCCACCGGCTTGTCCAGGTGGACCAGGGCGGGGAACTCGTGCAGGAGGTAGCCGAAGGTGAACACCATGTCGCACCAGTTGAGCAGGGGGACGAGCGTCTCCGGGCGCTGGCGGTCGAAGCCGGCGAGGCGAAGCTCCCCATCGACGGCGATCTCGGGCTCACCGGCGCCGGCCAGCAACACGTCGAAGCGGACCCCTCCCCCTACCGCCTCCTCGAAACGGACCTCTCCCCCTACCCCCTCCCCGACACGGGGAGGGGAAGGCGCGGCGAGCGCCCTGGCGATCTCCAGGGCGCGAACGCCCGGGCCAGCCAGGTTGCGACTCAGGCGCTCGTGCGTCAGCACCAGCACCCGAGTTGCGACCTGTCCCCACTGGCCGGCCACGCCAAAGGCGTCCGCCACCCGCCGGTGCAGCGCAGCGTACGCGGACCCGGGCCGACTGGGCAGCAGCCAGCCCTCCGGAAACCGCGCGAAGAGCTCCTGGTCGCTCCGCTGACGCATCGCCTGGACCGCGTCCCGCTTCTGGCGCAGCCGTGGTAGCGCCTCGGCAAAGTCAGCCAGCGCCTGGACACCGCCGACGGCGCCGTCGCCGAACCGGCCTCCGGGGCGCTGGAAGGGATCGGCGGGCCGGCGCGGCGCCTCCGCCGCTGCCCGCGCGCCAGTGAGCGTGAGCGCAGCGGGCAGGGCGCGCCCGAGCGCGTCGTCCCCCAGGTTCTTGAACAGCGTGAAGAGGGCGTTGCGCTCGTAGAGGCGCCGGCGTTGCGACTCCGGCATACGGCGCGCCGTCCCGTGGTGCCAGTGGTAGACGATTGAACGGGGTGCCAGGACGACCTCCTCTCCCGCCAGCCAGAGGCGCCAGCCCAGGTCGACGTCCTCGAAGAAGGCAAAGTAGTCGGCGTCGAACCCGCCGATGCGCTGGAACGTCGCCCGCTCGATCAGCATCGCGCCCCCACAGGCGAACGGAATCGGGCGAGCCCGGGCGTGGTAGGCCGTGTTGTAGGCCACACCGTAGTCGAGCTGGAAGCCGTGCCCGCCGAAGTTGATTGCGCCGCCGGCGAAATCCACGCGCCTGCCCGCGGGGTCCAGGATGAGCGAGCCAGCGCAGGACACCCGGTGTCCCGTCTCGACGGCGGCGACGAGCTCCGCCAGCCAGCGCCGGTCGGCGCGCGCGTCGTTGTTCAGGAAGGCGACCCACTCGGTGCTGGCCGATTCGACCGCCCGGTCGCAGGCGGCTGCGAAGCCGAGATTCGTCCCCGCCGCCAGGACCTCGACGGCGGGAAACGCGACGCCCAGCTGGCGCACCGAGTTGTCAGGAGAGCCGTTGTCGACGACGAGAATGCGATAGCTGCCGGTCGGGTACTCCTGCTCGACGAGCGATCGCAGGCAGATCCGCAGTTGCTCCCAGCCGCCAAATTGGACGACGACGACGGTCACGCTTTCGGGCACGGTCACCTGCCCGAGGCGAGGTGGAGCCAGGTCATCAGGCGCATCACTCGACCGCGGCGCACCGCCTCCAGGTGCTCCCGGAGCGTTTGCAGCTCGACCTCTTGCTCCGCGGTCCGACGAACGAGGGAGTCCAGTCGGCGCCCGACCTCGCCGTCCATCTGGATCAGGCGGGTCACCAGCGTGATCGCGGCGGCGAACGAGGCGTGGACCTCGCCGATTGGCGGCGCTGTCCGATCCGGGGCTTCCTGCGCTTCCTTGACGTGGGCGGAGGCTGCGCCCGGTGAAGGGCCCGGGGCGAACAGGTTGCCGCCTACCGGCCGGCGGTCGTCGGCCGCTAAGTAGGTATCAGAACGTTTTTGATGGTTTTGGGGACACCCCAAACCCCGCCAGG
>JACPQP010000091.1 GCA_016190465.1 Chloroflexota bacterium | reverse complement strand
GGGGCCGGGGGTGAGGGCGGTCCCCCCTTCCCGCGTCGGGCCTGGCTCGCGTGCGGCGGGATGGGGGTCAGGTCACTGGGCCGAGATCACCGTGCCCTGCTCCGGGCGAGCCGCCATTGCCCCGGCTCGGGCGCACATCTCGGCGAGGAAGGCATCGTACTCGGCCCGGTCCACTGGCAGCGCCACGGGCTGGCGGCGGAATCCGGACAGGAGGAGAGCATTCGCCGGCTCCAGCGCGCGGAGGCCATCCTCGCCAGTGGCGATGGGCGCCTCGCCCAGCCGGATCGCCCGGGCAAACTGCCGGACCACGACCGCGTGCCCCGTCTCGGTCGGTTCCACGGGGACATCCTCCCAGGCACCGCTGGGCTTGGACCACATGCTGCCCGTGGCAATCTCCTCGGGGAGCGATTGCCCCAGGCGATACAGACGCAGGGCCCCATCCTCGATCACCAGCTTGCCGCGCTCGCCGCAGATCTCGTACCGGTTGATCCCTGGCCACTCGGCCGTGGTGGTGTACAGGAGTCCCGTCTTGCCGTCGCCGTAGTCGAGGAGCGCGCTGACCGTATCCTCGACTTCGATCCGGTGCCAGCGGGTCTGCACGTCCGCGACGACCCGGGTTGGCAGTCCGCCGAGCCACACCAGCATGTCCAGCGAGTGGGGCGCCTGGTTCATGAGCACGCCGCCACCCTCGCCGGACCAGGTGCCGCGCCACGATCCGCTGTCATAGTAGGCCTGTGACCGGTACCAGGAGCTGGCGGTCAGGGTAACCCGGTAGACCGGGCCGATCACCCCCTCGTCGAGCAACGCCCGGGCCCGGCGGTAGACAGGTTCGGTCCGGGTCTGGAACATCAGACCGAGCAGCACGCCGTTGGCCCGCGCGGCCTCGATCATCGCGTCGGCGGACCTGACGGTCACGGCGATGGGCTTCTCGCAGAGGACGTGCAATCCCCGCGACGCCGCGTAGATCGCGATGTCCGGATGAAAAGGATGGGGCGTCGCGATCAGCACCGCCTCGCACTCGCCACTGTCGATCAGGTCTTCGGCTCGGGCGAAGCCGCGGAGCCCGTACTCGCTCGTCGCCGCCTCGACCGCGCCCGCCACCACGTCGGCGACCGCGACGAACTTCGCCTCCGCGAGGCCCGCCTCCTTCTTCAGATGGCTCCGACCCATGTTGCCGAGGCCGACCAGTCCAAACCGTACCGGCTCCATCGTCCCCCCTCGTGTTGAATGTAGCTGGCTCAGCGCCTCGCTAAGTAGTCGTCAGTTATCAGTTATGCTGACTGCTGATTCCTTCTGGCTACGTACGTCGGCCGACGTGGCGTTCCGGTCCGACCGCCGCCCCGCGCTCGGGCGGGCCTGGCCCGCCCGCGACGCACCGCTCGTCGGCATCGCCTGATCGCCTTGCTGGACCCTCGATCACCCTGCGGTGATCGCAGAACAAGGCGATTGTAGGCACAGCCCTTGCGCACGTCAAGCCGACAGGAAGAGCGGTACTTCGTCACCAGCCCGCGCTGCTGGCGCGAGCGATCGCGGGGAGCGCGGTTCGGTAGCCGCCGCCGAAGGAGCGCATCATCACCACCTGGGCCGGCTTGTTCTGGGGGGTGTAGTTAGGATCGCTCGACCCGCCGGCGTCGGGGTTCGGGTGCCAGTACCACAGGTAGACGCCCGCGAACCACGGCACCTGGCCCCAGAAGCGAAACAGCGCCTCGTAGAGGTTCACCTGGACCTGGAGATCGACGACGTTGTTCTGGTAGACGGGCAGGTCGCTGCGCCACGGCTGGACTGCCGAACAGGGCGTCGAGTGGTACCCGATCTCGGTGAAGAGGAGTGGCTTGCCGTACTGCCGCTGGAAGGGCTCGATCTTCCGCTGATAGACGTCCGTCCAGGCCGCGATCAGTTGGTCCACCGTGGGGAAGCAGTTGGCATTGCTCGGGTCGGGGTAGGTGCCCAGCTCGAAATAGGCCGAGATGCCGAGGTAGTCCAGTGACGGCCAGAACTCGATCCGCGGGAACTCCTCGGCGCAGCACTCCGCTCCCCAGTTGGCGTTGTAGGTGAGCTTGCCTCGGTACCGCTGCCGAACCTCGCTGATTACCGTCTGCCACCGGGCGGTGTAGTCGCTCCCACTGAGGCTGACGTACTCCGATCCGACGACCAGGACCTCGACCCCTTCCTGCTCGGCCAGCGCAGCGTAGCCGTTGATCATTTCCCGGTAGGCCGCGAACCAGGCGTCGACATCGGAGGGGCGGGCGTGGCCCCGCCAGTCACACCGGGCGTACTCGACGTGGGGCTTGAGAGCAACCTGAAGGCCAAGCGTGTGGGCGTTGCGAATGAACGCGACCAGGTCGGCATCGCTGACGGTGGATGATCCCCGCACGATGTTAGTCGACGTGCACTCGGCGACGGCGCTGTCATCCGACAGCCAGACGATGGTCGGAACGACGAAGTTCGCACCGGTTACCTTGAGCCGGGCGAGCGACTCGTAGGAGGAGGACGTGTTGACAGATGGCGATCCGTTCGAGAAGCTGACGCCCTGCTGCCAGGTGGTGGTGTCGGCGGCCTGCCTGGCCGCCACTGGCCTCGTCGACACCAACGCAACGGACAGCGCGGCGAGGGCAAGCGCCACTGGCAGAGCAAGCCGCGCCAGGCCGCGGCGTGTCCACCCCGACACGTTTCTCCCCCTGCGTCGCGGGAAGCACGAAGGCTGGCGACGAGATCAACGGGCTCGTCTTCAGAGGGGCCACTCGACGGCGAGCGACCACGGTAGGCCTCTCCACCGGCCGGCCCAAAGGCCCCCTCCTGGGAATTGTACCACCGGGGTGGCACGCCTGTTGCATCAACACAGATCGATTCACGGGTGAGCATCGATCGCTCAACAGTCTGCATCGGGAGGATGGGGGCAATGGGGGCGTGGGAACGGGCGCGAGGGGCGGGCTACGGCCGCCGCGAAATCTTGTGCATGCTGGGGCTGGCGTCGCTCAGTGCGACCGGCCTGCTGGGCGCGTGTGCGCCCGCGGGAATGCCGGTAGCGGGGGTGGTAGCGGTCGAGGTGACGATGACCGACGACTTGAAGTATGCGCCCGCCGAGGTGACCGTTCCCGTTGGGGGAATGGTTCGCTGGCGGAACACGACGCCGATCGTCCACACGGTCACCGGCGACCCCGCGAAGGCGGTGAACCCGGCGAACGTGAAGCTCCCGCCGGGCGCGCAGCCATTTGACTCGGGGGAGATGCCGGCGAACGCGGTGTTCTCGCACACCTTCACCGTTCCCGGCGAGTACGTGTACTTCTGCATCCCGCACGAGGCGGCGGGCATGGTGGGAAAGGTGACGGTGCGCTAGCTCGGACGGACGCGAATGGAGCTCGCCAGCTCGCGGCCGACCGCGTGCTGGGTGCCGCCGACGCGGATCGTCAGGGGGCCGCCGAAGGGAGCCTTGTCAAGCATTTCGACCGTCGCCCGCGGGACCAACCCCAGGGAAGCCAGGTAGCGGAGGAGATCGGGGTCGGCGTCGCTGACCCGTTGCACCACCGCAGACTGGCCTGGCTCCAGATCGGCCAGCGCGTCATGAATAGCCGTGTCGATGTCGCCCTCTTTCGTGGGGATGGGGTCGCCGTGGGGATCGTGGGTCGGGTGTCCGAGCGCGTCGGCCATCCGATCCTCCAATTCCTCGGAGATGACGTGCTCGAGCCGCTCGGCCTCGGCGTCGACCTTGTCCCAGGAGAAGCCCAACACCTCCGTCAGGTAGAGCTCGATGAGACGGTGGTGCCGAATGACCTCCAGCGCCACCTTCCGCCCCAATGGTGTCAACTCCACCCCGCGATAGGGCGTGTGTTCGACCAGGTTCATCTGACTGAGCTGCTTGACCATGTTGGTCACCGACGCGGGCACCACACCGAGCCGCTCGGCGATCGCCGAGGTCGTCGCCCGCTGTTCGCCGGATTGCAGCTTGTAGATGACCTTGAGGTAGTCCCCGGCCGCCTGGCTCGGCATCCCGTCACCCACTGAGTTTCATCCCCTTGAAACTACAGTTTAGGGGGAGTAGCGAACGCTGTCAAGGCATCCGGAGGATTTTTGCGCTCTTATGCGGCGTGTGGTACATTCTCAAGTGAGGCAACGGTTTCCCCTCGATGCGCGACGCGGCGCATCTACTCGCGGTCTGCGATCACCGCATGGTGATCGAACTCTATGCCGCTGTGGAGCCGCTCACGATGAGCAGGGTATCTCGAAGGGGTCTCGCCGCTGGTTTGTTCCTCGCTGTTTCGCTCACGCTTCTCTCCTGTGCCAGTCCCCATCCCCAGACGGTGTTCGACGCCCGGTCCGACTTCGCCGGGCAGATCCAGAACCTGTTCGTCCTCATCATCGTGCTGGCGACCATCGTCTTCGTGGTCGTCGAGGGGCTGCTCATCTTCGCCGTCGTCCGGTTTGGCCGTCGCCGCCCAGAAGAGCGCGGTCTTCCGGCCCAGGTCCACGGGAACACCCGCCTCGAGATCGCCTGGACGATCGTGCCGGTGCTTATCCTCGCCGCTATCGCGGTGCCGACCGTCCGGACCATCTTCGCGACCGCGGCGGCCGCACCGGCCGATTCGCTGCGCCTGCGGGTCGTCGGCCACCAGTGGTGGTGGGAGATCCAGTACCCGGAGCTCGGGGTCGTCACGGCGAACGAGATCGTCATCCCGCTGGGTCAGACGGTCAACGTCGATCTGGAATCCGCCGACGTGATTCACAGTTTCTGGGTCCCGAAGATGGGCGGCAAGCGCGACGCCATCCCCAACCACGTCAACAGCCTCTGGTTCAAGCCTGACACGCCGGGCGAGTACCTCGGTCAGTGCGCCGAGTTCTGCGGCACCGCCCACGCCAACATGCGCCTGCGGCTCTTCGTGGTGGCGACGGACGAGTTCCAGACGTGGGTGCGCGCCCAGCGGCAGCCGGCCACGACGCCAGCCGACCCACTCGCGGCCCGGGGCGCCGAGCTTTTCGCCCGCGGCGCGTGCGTCGGCTGCCACACGGTCGATGGCACCAACGCGAAGGGCAAGGCCGGACCGAACCTGACCCACTTCGGCAACCGCGCGACGCTCGCGGCCGGGATCGCGCCGAACACCCGGGAGAACCTCGAACGATGGCTCGCGGACCCGCCCGCGTTCAAGCCCGGCAGCCTGATGCCCAATCTGAGGCTGAGTCAGGATGACGTCCAGGCGCTGGCCGCCTACCTCCAGAGCCTGAAGTGATGCAGGGGAGCAGCGGAGGCACAGTATGGCAGCGGTGACCGTCGCGACCGTCCAATTCACCCACGCGATGCCCCCCACCGGGCTCTGGGGCTGGCTCACCACCGTCGACCACAAGCGGATCGGGATCCTCTACGGCGCCACTGCCTTCGTG